>NZ_CAKKLI010000019.1:0-93126 GCF_918697855.1 Paenibacillus sp. CECT 9249
GGAAAGTGTATCCACATAATGTTGACTTGAACCGAACGAACTGGGAAACCTCCACTTTTTTACAGTCCGCGAGGCAGATCCACTATATTCAGTGTTTGATATTACGGGCTTTCGAAATTTAGGATAAATTATGTCTCGAATATAATAGTAGATATACTTGACATATTTTATGTCATGAGGAGTGTGCCATGAAACATGAGAACCGATCCAACCATGACGACTTTGCAATATCTTGCGCTGATTCATCAAGTTTCGTACACCAATGTTTGTAAAGATGTAGAAATAACCCCCCAACAATTTTCCGATTGGATCAAAAAGAGACGGCCTGTGCCCAAAGAGCGGCTTCGCGCCTTGGGAAAATATTTCAATATGGATGCCAAAATACTCGTCGACGATCACTATTATTTGAAAGACCTGTCGATCGAAATGAAGATTCAGATTCAAACTCTTTTCCTGAACCGTCTAATAGAAAATGCGGAAGAAGGAGCGGATATAGAAGCATATCGCGAGAAATTGATTCAACTCGAGAAAGAAAGAGAACATCAGACAATTATCGGAAGATTTGCCGCGATTGTGGAGCAAGCGGATGCTCAGACCCTTCGCTTATGCCGCGCTTTTTTGAGTCATATCGAAGGCGGAGAAGATTTAACCGCTATGAAAACGATGTTAAATTTGAAGGAGTCCGAGCGATGAGCACAGTGTTCCAACTTCATTGGGATGGTAAAATTCTTGTATGTAAAAATCAAGATGTTATTTACGACGGTGTGTTTTTATTTACCAATCATCGAGGAATTCGCAAAACAGCGCTTATGCTGCCGCCGGCCGTTCCTGCAACGTGGGTGTCCCGCTACGGCAGTCTGACGATTTCCCAGAACGGGAAGGAAAACCCCAACGGCGGAATGAATGAGTTGGGCCTCGTCGTGGAACAGACGACGCTGTGGGCAACGGAACATCCCCCTGCGGACGACAGGCACACGGTAAATGAATTGCAATGGATTCAATATATGCTCGATACTTGCGGTACGGTTCAGGAAGTGCTGCAAGCAGCAACAACGATTCGCATTGACCAGAGCACATCCAAGTTGCACTACCTGATAGCGGACCGAAGCGGTGACTGGGCGATTATCGATTTTTTGAACGGAAACATGCACGTTTATAACAATACTCTGTCCGCTCCGGTTATGGCAAACTCGCCTTATCAGCAGGCAATAGACGAAATGATGTCCGGTATTGCAAATTGGGACGACCTTGGAGAATACGAGCAAAACTCCATGGAACGTGTACATACGGTATGGGAGCGGGTAAAGAACAAAACATTTCAAGCGGAGATGGTCGACTTTGGATTTACAACCCTGGAGGAGGCAAAACGGGAAGATACGGTGTTTAGTATTGTCTATGATCTGGCAAACATGGAGATCCATGCGATGACTAACCGGAACCGTGAAAGAAAGAGGATTCGGATAGCCGAGTTCGATTTGGCTAAAACATCGCCATCCTTAGCAGCCGACCTGCAAAAGCTTCAAGGCGCAAACGCGCGGGAACAGTTCGTGGCCTATACGACACAATTTAATCATCACGTCGTACATTCTTTTTTTAGAGACGAAAAATTGACTTCCGTCTTCCATTGGGATTTTTCAGATGAAGTGATCCGCTTGTTGGCGCAATACCCCGAATCGTTCGGTTAAATCGATCATCGTGGCTGCATATACAACCCCAATGTCAAAACAATTTGACATTCCGTACAAATTTTTTTATAATCCAGATGTCAAATACTTTTTACATTTAAGGGGGAGTGTTTTATGATTACAGCCATTAAGATCTTTTTCCTTATCATCGGTATATTGCTGCTGAATTGGCTCTATGTCAAGCTCCGGCAAGAAAAGGGCGACGAACGGATGAAGCGGATCGCTCATTCTGCCGGATTTGGAACTTGGAGTTTCATTGTGATTTGGGCCGGCGTTAAGACTTTGCTGCAAATTGTCAATATCGATTTCTCTTTTCTCGGCAATGCGGGGAGCATTAGTATACCGGCTTTACTTGGGACATCGATTGCTGTGTACGTTATTCTTTTCGCTTATCATTATTGGAAAAAATCGTGAGTGAAGTTACATGGAAAATATAATTAAACATTTACGAAAGCAATTAGGACTATCTCAAGAGGAACTGGCGATTCGCTGCGGCGTTTCCCGGCAGACCGTCAATGCGATTGAAAACAATAAGTACGATCCGACGCTGGAACTCGCATTCAAGCTTGCCGAAGTACTTGGTGCCAAGGTGGACGATTTGTTTATTTATAAAAAATAAGCGGACTTTGGATATGACATGCGATGCGATTTTCATAGGGATTGGCAGTCCGCAAGGATACGCCTAACGCTCGAACAAGTCCTGTCGCCTGCAGCCCAACCGGGCTCCGATAAGGCCGCTGCGTTCTTTTGATTGACAATCCGCCATTTGCATATTATGATTTTTACATACTCATAAGTATGTATATCGCATTTTGTGAAAGCGGGGGTGAATTTTATGAGCGTGCGCGACAAGATCGTCGAAGCCGCCTTACGTCTGGCCGCCGACCGGCCGGCCGATAAAATCGGTTACGCCGACGTCGCCGAGGCTGCGGGCGTCCATTGGACCACGGTGCGCAGACATTTGGGGAGCAAGCAGGAGATGAGAGCGCTGCTGGCGGAAAAGCAGCCGGGGGCCGCGAACGCGGACACGAAGACGCGTATATTGGAAGCGGCCGCCCGGGTATTTGCCGAGCAAGGCTACGCGGGCACGACGCTCGACGATGTCGCGGCGGATGCCGGAATGACGAAGGGGGCCGTTTATTGGCATTTTGCCGGCAAGAGCGACTTATATTTGGCTTTATGCGAGAAGAGCATGGCCCAGCAGCTGCAAGGATTTCCGAAGGAAGCCGAAAGCATGCTCGGCGGCTCCGATCCGCAAGAAGCTTTGGCGGCATGGCTGTCGGCGCAATTGGCGGCGTGCGCTACGGATCGGGATAAACCGATGCTATTCTTCGAATTCATCGCTTCAAGCCGCGATCCCGCCATACGGGATCAACTGCGCAGGACGTTTGCCGGCATATACGAACAGACCGGCGACGCCATCCGCGAAATTCAGGAGCGCGGGCTGCTGGCCAAGGATGTCGATCCGACGGCGCTGGCCGTCCTTTTCAACGCAATGGTCAACGGCCTCGTCATGTCCTGGCTGATCGATCCCGACAGCGTGCGGTTGGATCAATTCGCACCGAATTTGTCGCGCATATTGTGGGATGGACTGGCGCCGGCTGACGTTCCGCGCTGACATCGCAACTTCCAAGTGTCTCAACAGACCGAACCCCTGTACCATATGGGCGCTCCATGCCAATCGCATACTAATTGCGTATGCTGTACGAAATACAACATAAAGTGGGGTTGAAAGGCAAAACGACGCGTTATGCTGCACTTTTTACAACATTTTTGCAAGATAAAGGCGCCAATCGACCTTTTTGCCCCCATCATGTTGTACAACATACAACATAGGCAAGGATGCGAGGCGAAACAGGCCTTCTATGTTGCAATTTGTACAACATGCGTCGCAACACCAGCAACAGATCGAACCCGTGTACCATATGGGCGTCCCATGCCAATCGCATGCTAATTGCGTATGTTGTACGAAATACAACATAAAGTGGGGTTGAAGGGTGATAGGACGCGTTATGCTGCACTTTTTACAACATTTTTGCGAGATAAAGGCTCTAATCGACCTTTTTGCCCCCATCATGTTGTACATCATACAACATAGGCAAGGATGCGAGGCGAAACAGGCCTTCTATGTTGTAATTTGTACAACATGCGTCGCAATTCCCAGCAACAGATCGAACCCGTACATCGTGCCACATGAGCAGTATAGCGAGACAAAACGCACCCACTATGTTGCAATTTGTACATCATGCGTCGCAACTTCCAAGCTCTCAACTGACCCGAACCGGTGCCACACGGGTTTTTCTATGCCTTTAACATACTTATCAGTATGTTAATAACGTACCTGTAAGAATACCATCACCACCCCATCGCCATAAAAATGAAAAGGAGTTTGATCGTTATGATCGCAACAATCACCATCATTGCTACGGCAATCGCCATATTAACCGGTTTGTACGTTTATACCCGCTTGGCGGTTCGCAGAGCGGAACAACAGTATCCGCCGAAAGGCCAATTCGTTACGGTAGAAGGAATCAGGCTGCATTACCTGAAGAAAGGGGATGGCAAACAACCGGTCGTCTTTCTGCACGGAGGCATTTTATCGGCTCATGATTTCGACAGGGTATTGGATTTAGCCGCCGGCGAAGGCGAGTACGAAGCCTACTCGTTCGACCGCCCCGGCTACGGTTACAGCGAACGCCCGCGCGGCGAGCGTATTACGCCGATCGACCAGGCGCGGCTCCTGCATGAGGCGCTGCGGCAGCTCGGCGTCCGCAAGCCGATTCTGGTCGGACATTCGTGGAGCGGCCTGCCCGTTCTCGCCTATGCCCTCCATTACCCGGAGGATACGGCCGGCATCGTCCTTGTCGGCGCGGCGGGATACGGCGGGAAGTTATATCCGGCCGGCGACGGAGACCCGCTCTCCAAGCTGGTTGCAACCCCGGTCGTAGGCGATCTGTTCACAGCCACTTTGCTCCGACCGCTCGGCGCCCTCGCGATGGAATCGATGGTCCGGCAAACGTTCGCGCCCGATCCGGTGCCGCCCGGATATACGGAAGCGGCGCAAGCGCTCTGGCTCCGGCCGGCGCAATTCAAAGCCAATCGGGAGGATATTATAGCGTTCAGTCCGGCAGCCTATCAGCTTAGCGGCCGTTACGGCGACATCGGCGTTCCGACCGTTATTGTCGTAGGAGAGCTTGACCCGTTTATTTCGAAACGCCATTCCTTCCTCTTTCATGAGACGATTCCGAATTCCAAGCTGACGGTATTGCCGCATGCCGCGCATATGATTCCGCAAGCGCATCCCGAAGCCGTGCTTGAAGCGATCAAACAGGTATCGGAGGAAACATAATACAAAAAAACCGAAAATTCGACGATCGGGATAAACATTTCACCTAAATATGCCGAAATAGATGATAACGATAGCAATGCCCGTATTTCGCAAAATTTCCAATCATTTTATGCGCATATTGTGAGATGGAGGTACTATGGCAAACGATACGACGAACAAAATGCGAGTGGAATATGCCGATGTCGAATATTCGTTAAAAGAACTGAAAGATATCAAATATGCGCTTGACCAATCGATGATTGTCGCTATTACGGATCAACAAGGGAAAATGATTTTCGTCAACGATCATTTCTGCAAAATATCGAAGTATACGCGCGAAGAATTGATCGGGCAAGACCATCGCATCCTCAATTCCGGGCATCACCCGAAAAGCTTCTTCCGCGATATGTGGAGAACGATCGGTAAAGGGAAAGTGTGGAAAGGCAAAATATGCAACCGCGCCAAGGACGGAAGCCGGTACTGGGTCCAGACGACGATTGTCCCCTTTTTGAACGAGCAAGGCAAACCGTACCAATATATCGCGATTCGCTCCGATATTACCGCCCAGAAAAGTATGGAGCAAATCCGCCATTTGGCATATCATGACGAGCTGACCGGCCTGCCGAATCGAAGAATGTTCAATGCGTCCCTGGCCGAAGCGGTCGAATCTTCCGCCAGGGCGAAATCGAAGCTTGCTTTATTTTTTATCGACATTAACCGGTTCAAGCATTTGAACGACAGTTTGGGCCATTCGATCGGCGATCTGTTCCTGACCCAAGTGGCGGAACGCTTAACCGGTCTGTCCGGCGGCAACACCATTTACCGCGTGGGCGGCGACGAATTTATGATCACGATGCAGCATGCGGACGACTACGCCAAAATCAAGGAATTAGCCGAAGCGGCCATCCATTTGTTCAGCGAGAGCTTCCGCGTGGAAAGGCATGAATACTACGCCACAATCAGCATCGGCATCAGCATCTACCCGTATCACGGCACAACCGCGGAGGATCTTGTCAAGAACGCCGACACAGCCATGTATGAAGCGAAGCAATCGGTAGAAAGCTCCTTCCGGATATACCATCCGGCCATGAACGCCAATTCCGAGGAATTGCTCGTTTTGGAGACGAAGCTGCGGAGGGCGATCGAAAAAAATCAGCTCCAACTCTATTACCAGCCGAAGATCGATCTGCATACCGGCAAGCCGATAGGGATGGAAGCGTTGATACGCTGGTTCGATGCGGAGTCGGGGTACGTACCCCCTTCCATATTCATCCCGCTCGCGGAAGAACGCGGGCTCATCTCAGCCATAGGAGACTGGACGCTGCTGACGGCATGCCGGCAAATTAAAGCTTGGCAATCCGAACAGCTTCCTTCGCTGCGCGTTGCGGTCAATATTTCCGCCAATCAGCTGATGCAAGGGACATTTGTGCAAAAATTGCAGAAAACGCTTAACGATACCGGCGTACCGCCTCATTTGCTCGAACTGGAGATTACGGAAAACAGCATGATGCAAAATACGCAGCAGCTGATGCAGACGCTGGTGCAACTGAAAGCGATGGGCGTCACGATTGCGATAGACGATTTCGGAACGGGATATTCCTCGCTCAATTATTTGAAGCAATTCCCGATTGACGTGCTCAAAATCGATCAATCGTTCGTCCGCGATTTGGCAGTCGACGGACCGGCATTCGTTGCCGCCATTATCCAATTGGCCCATGCGCTCAATTTGCGCGTCGTAGCGGAAGGCGTCGAGCAGAAGATCGAGCTGCGCCTGCTGCGGGATCACGGCTGCGATTTCGTACAAGGATATTTGTACAGCAAACCGCTCCCGCCGGACGAGTTCAAAAGATATATCAAAAACGGCTTCTAACCCTTTTCGGTCGAAAGCCGTTTTTCGCTTTAACGCTTATTTCCCTACTGTTTTGTTGTATACTTCGATCTTTTGCGTAATTTCGCCTGCCGCGGCGTCCAGCGCGTCCTTCGGCGACTTTTGATTGTTCATGACTTCTTCCATCGCCCGCTCCATGATTTGTCGGGCTTCGGGGAAGACGCCCATGACGGCTCCCTGCGTCGCTTTGCTCGTTTTCGTCGCATGCAGTTGATCGACCGCCGTCTGGAATTGCGGGAATTTCGCCAAGTTCTCCTTCACGATCGGCTGCTCATACGCTTTTTTCGTAATGGGGAAATATCCCGTCTTCGTATGCCAGAACGCTTGCTGCTCCGGAGCCGCCAGAAACTTGACAAACTCCCATGCCGCTTGCTGTTCCGGAGCAGGACGGTTGTTCAAGATGTACAAGCTCGCTCCGCCTACGACGACGCCTCCCTCTTGCGCGCCGGCCGGTTTCGGCAGAAATGCCGTTCCCACTTCGAATTTGCCGCCGACAGCGTCGACGATGCCGCGCAAGGAAGCGGTCGAGTCGAGCGTCATGGCAATTTGTCCTGCCGTGAACGCTTTTTTCGTATCGTCGGTTTTCCGTCCCAGATTGATCGCCGCTTTCTGGTCGAGCATGTCCTTCAGCCAGGCCATCGTCTGCACGCCCGCTTCCGTATTGGCCAGCGATTCGTTCGCGATCGAATCTCTGCCGTTGCCGTTATTGACATACTCCGCCCCTTGATTGGCGAAGAACTGCTCCATGAACCAGCCGTACAAGGCGAAGGAAGCGCCCGTCACGCCGTCTTTGCTAAGCTTCTTGGCCGCGGCGGTTACTTCTTCGTAGGTCGCGGGCGGATTCTCCGGATCGAGTCCGGCAGCCCGGAACAAATCTTTGTTATAGTACATAATGGGATTCGACGTGTTGAAAGGCATCGCGTACAATTGACCGTCAAACGTGTAATAACTTAAAATATTTTCCTCCAGTTGGCTTAGATCGAACCGTTCCTTGTCGATGAACGTCTGCATCGGCGTAATCGCCTTCGAATCGATCATGTAGCGCGATCCGATCTCATACACTTGAATCATCGTCGGGCCGCTCTTGGAATCGAACGACGCCTTCATCTTGTTCAAGCTCTCGTCATATGTGCCTTGGTATACGGCTTCGACTTGAATGTCGCCGCGCGAAGCGTTGAAGTCGCTCACCAGTTGATCGACGGCTTTGCCGAGCTCTCCGCCCATCGAATGCCACCATGTCACCTTGACAGGCGTTTGCCCCTCCGGCTTCGTTTCTGAGGCGGCTTGATTCCCCTTATTCTGTTCCGCGGACGCGCCGGCAGCGTTCTCCTTGCCCGCTTGATTGCAAGCGGTCGTTATGAACAGCAGCAGGACCGCAACCAATACGAACCAACTCTTACCTTTGAACGGTTTCATCTCTATGACCTCTCTCCCATGAACGTTTTCTTCATCTATATCAAGGTTTGTCCGGATACCGGCAAACCGGCTTGTCATCCTTTAAGCGCGCCCGCCAGAATGCCTTGCACCAGCTGTTTTAAACCGAAGGCCAGCAGCAGAAACGAGGGCAGCAGCACAAGCGCAACGCCCGCCAGGACCAAATTCCACGACGTGAACTCCTCGAATTGCAGCATCGAGATGCCGATTTGCACGGTGCGCATCGTATCGGAGTTCGTCATGAGCAAGGGCCAAAGGTACATATTCCAGGCATTAAGAAACCCGTAAATGCCAAGCATGCCGAGCGCCGGGACTGAGAGCGGCAGCACAAGGCGGACGAACGCGCGCATATGCCCGCACCCGTCGATCTTGGCGGCGTCGAACAATTCGCGCGGCAGTTGCAGGAAAAATTGGCGCAACAGAAACGTGCCGAACGCCGTGGCAATAAACGGCAGGATGAGCCCTTGATACGTATCGAGCCAATTCCACGATTTCATCGTGATATAATTCGGAATGACGGAGACTTCCCAAGGAATCATCATCGTAGACAAAAACACAGCGAACCAAAGCGGCTTCCCGGGAAACCGCAAGAAAGCGAAGGCGTAAGCGGAAGTCGAGGCGAGCAGCAACTGGCCGAGGGTGATCAGGCCGGCGACCGCAAACGAATTCCATATAAATCTGACGATCGGCACCGTATCCAGCACGGTGGCGAAATTGCCGAAGTAGAGCCCTTGCGGCAACAACGGCGGAGGATATACGCTCGCCTCCTCCGGCGTCATGAACGAGGACAAAACGGTGAACAGCACCGGGTATAAGATCAGGACGGCCAATATCGCCAATACGACATAATGAACCGATCTGCGCGCGGCGGCGATCATTGATAATGCACCTTCCTTTCCACCAGACGGAACTGAATCACGGTCAAAATAAGAATAATGACGAATAGCACGAGCGCTTTGGCGCTTCCCGTGCCGAATTGGAAATTGACGAATGCGTCCTGGTAAATGGAATATACGATGACATCCGTCGCTTGGGCCGGTCCGCCCTTCGTTAAAATGTTAATTTGTCCGAACGCTTGAAACGCTCCGACGACCGAGACGATACCGACAAAAAACAACGACGGCGAGACGAGCGGAATCGAGATGCGGAAGAAGGTTCGCCAAGCGCCGGCTCCGTCGATTTTCGCGCTCTCGTATATTTCCGGCGGGATCCCTTTCAATGCGCCAAGCATGACGATATAGACGAAGCCCAAATTCATCCAAACGGTTACGATGCACACCGATAGAAGCGCCCAGTTCGGATCGGCCAGCCAAAAAATCGGATCAATGCCCGCTAAGCCGAGCCAATAATTCAACATGCCGACGCTCGGATGAAACAACATCATCCAAATAATCGAGCCCGTTCCGACGGAAATGATGACCGGCATGGAGAATATCCACTGAAACAGCCGCATCCCCGCACCTTTATGGCAGGTTAACGCCGCCAAGGCGAGAGCGACGATCATGGCGGGAGGTACGGTCATGAGCATAAACATCATCGTCACCTTCAAGCTCTCGTAAAATGCCGGCGAAGCGAACATCGCTTGATAATTGTCCAAACCGACGAACAGGGCGACATTGCCGCGCGGATCGGTCAAATGAAGGCTAAGATAGACCGATTTGACCATCGGATAGAATAAAAAAATAGAGAATAATGCAAGCGAAGGCGCCAATAACGCGTAGCCCAAACCGATCTCGCGCCAATCCTTCCGCTTCGCTCCTGCGGCGGCCTCTGCGGCTCGCGCCTTGCGTTTCCGGCGGGCCTTCGCGGACGGAAGCGCGCGCGGGCGCGCCGGACGATCCAGCGGTTTCATCATGTTGATCTCTTCCATATCCAGTCCCCCTCTTCCCATTTCCGTTCCATCATATACCCGGTCTGTTAGCTGCGAATCATCGCAGCGTTAAACTCGTATTAACTTATATCCGCAATTTGCAAAATACGGGACGTGTTTACAGAGTCGACCGCGAAATTTTACAATAAGGAAACGACAATGCGATATACTTGAATAAGGAAACGATAACGATATGATGAAGGAGTTGTTTGCCATGGAAAAGAAACGATCGCCGCTCGTCATCGGGCATCGGGGGGCTGCCGGGGAAGCGCCGGAGAATACGCTGTCGTCGTTCCGCCTTGCGTTCGAGCAAGGAGCCGACGCTATCGAACTGGATGTTCATCTCTCTGCGGACGGGGAGCTGGTCGTCATTCACGATCACACGATCGACCGCACGACGACAGGCCAAGGAGCCGTTGCCGAACTGACGTTGGAACAATTGAAACGGGTGGACGCGGGGGTTAAGTTTGATGAACGGTTTCGCGGAGAACGAATACCGACCTTGGCGGAAGTGTTCGAGATCGTTCCCGATCGCGCCATGGTCAATATCGAGATTAAAGCCGCAACCGGCGGCGCGCTGGAAGACCGGCTAATCGCGCTGCTGCGCGGCGGACGGCGCATGGAGCAAGCGGTCATATCGTCATACGATCATAAATGCTTGCACTATATGAAACAACAAGCGCCGGAAACGAGAGTCGGCTTGTTGTACACAAGCAATCTCGTCGACCATCGATTGCTCGCCTCCACGTTCGGGGCGGAAGTCTATTCGCTGCATCCGTACTATGAACTGATCGCGCCGGAAGATATCCGCCTCGCCGTGGAAAGCGGGCTGGAAGTATACCCTTACACCGTCAACGGCGAGGCGTCGATGCGGGCTTTGCTGCGAACGTCCGTATCCGGCATCATTACCGATTATCCGGGGCGGCTGCGCCGCATGATCGGGGCGTCGTAACATCCAATCAACGCACTCGAAGCAGTACTAGATTTGGTAAAGGAAGGACGCGAGGTATGGAATGGACCCCATTCATATGCTTGTCGTGGAAGACGACATCGATATTAACCGACTGTTGACCATTAACTTGCGCAAAGAAGGATATGCCGTGGAACAGGCCTTTGACGGCAAACAGGCGTTGGAAAAAGCAGCCAATCGAACGTACAGCCTTGTTCTGCTGGACCTTATGCTGCCTTACGTGAACGGGCTCGAAGTGATGCGCCGGATTCGCGAGCATAGCACCGTGCCGATCGTTCTGCTGACCGCCAAAGGCGAGGAGACGGATAAGGTCATCGGTTTGGGAGCGGGGGCTGACGATTATATCGTCAAGCCCTTTTCGATTCACGAAGTGATCGCCCGCGTGCAGGCGCATGTAAGACGGCATGTCTTTTTCAACCGCAGCGATGCGGAAGCGGACCGCCCTTTGTCGCACGGCGATTTGGAGCTGGATCCGAAACGCTGTACGGTCGCCAAAAACGGAGAGCCGCTGAACTTGACGGCGAAAGAATTCCATCTGCTCAAATGTTTCATGACCCATCCCAAGCAAGTATTTACGAAGCAGCAATTGTTCTACCAAGTATGGGGCCAAGAGTACATGGGAGACGACAATACCGTAATGGTTCATATCCGCCGCTTGCGGGCGAAAATCGAAGATCGGCCCGACGAACCCCGATATATCGTGACGGTATGGGGAATGGGCTACAAGTTGGGGGACACGGAATGATGGCCTGGGCGATTGCGGCGACCGCGGCCGCGGTACTTCTTTTCGTATTGCTGTTCAAGTTTCATAGGGAAATTACGCGGATGAACCGTCAGTTGAAACAGATGCTTGACAGGCAGCAGCATCCCTTCGTCCGCGAGCCGTCCGTCTTCGCGGCCAATCGGCAGTTGATACGGCACATCAACGAAGTATTGCGGCAAATCGAGCGGATTACCGAGGAAAAAAACAAGAGCGAAACGGCCCGAAAACAGCTCGTCTCCAACATCTCCCACGACTTGCGAACCCCGCTCACTTCATTGCTCGGCTATGTCGAAATGCTTGATACGGACGAAAATTTGCAAAAAGAAGAGCAAGCGGAATATATCCGGATCGTTCATCATAAAGCCCGTACGCTCTATGAGCTCGCGGAGCAATTTTTCGAGCTTTCCCGTCTGGAGGCGGGCGAGGAGCCTTTGCACCGCGAACGCATCAATGTGTCCGAGACGGTCCGGCAAATTTTATTTTCATACTATGAAGATTTTAAAGCCCGCCACTTGGAGCCTTCGTTGGATTTGCCGGACGCCGACGCATTCGCTGTGGCCGATCGAAGGGCGCTGACGCGGATCTTGACGAACCTGATCGCCAACAGTTTGCGGCACGGCGCAGGCGGGGACCGTTTCGGCGTACGGGTGCGGGACGAAGCGGATAATGTAGCGGTTGAAGTATGGGACAACGGGAAGGGGATTCCCGCGCCGGAACTGGATCGCATCTGGAGCCGGATGTATACGCTGGGGCCGTCCAGGAATAAAGCTTTGCACGGCAGCGGGCTGGGACTTCATATCGTTAAGCAATTGGTGGAGCGGATGGGAGGGGGCATTGATGCCGGCAGCGTCCCGTACGAGCGGACATCATTCGTCTTCCGTCTGCCGAAAGATCGCGGCGGCGAAGAGTTAAGACTTTTGTAAGAACCGTGTAAAAACAGTGTAAGATCTCTCCTTTACGATAAAGAAGCAGCAGCAAGGACGCCGGGAAGCCGATACATTGTCGGCGTCGGCATCGGAACTAGGAGGATGAACGGCAGAATGGATATTGTATTGCAAACGCGCAAGCTGACGAAAACGTATAAACGCAAACGGATCGTCAGCGAAGTCGACATGACGGTCAGGAAGGGGGAGGTCTACGGATTTCTGGGACAAAACGGAGCCGGCAAGACAACCACATTGCGTATGATCATGGGATTGGTCCAGCCGACATCCGGCGAGGTGGAGTTGTTTGGCCGGAACGTGCGTCAAGGCCGGCACAATCTTCACGGGCGGATCGGATCGATCGTCGAAGTGCCGGGTTTCTATCTCCATTTAACGGCGGAGCAAAATTTGGAGATTCACCGCCGTCTCATGGGCGTTCAAGATCCGGATACGATTCGCAAGCATCTGAAGTTAGTCGGCTTGCAGGACGCGGCGGACAAGAAGGTGAAGACATTCTCGCTCGGCATGAAGCAACGGCTCGGCATTGCAAGAGCGCTGCTCCACTATCCGGAACTGCTTATTTTGGACGAGCCCACCAACGGATTGGATCCGCTCAGCATGAAGGAAACGAGGGAAATTATTTTAAACCTTTGCCGCCAGCGGGAGCTTACCGTATTGATCTCGAGCCACATCTTAAGCGAAATTCAACAGTTGGCCACCCGGATCGGAATTATTCATCAAGGCGTATTGCTTGAACAGATCGATTACCGGGATCTCTTGAAGAAAAACCGCAGCTATATTCAAATTCAGGTGGATAACGATACAAAAGCGGCCATGCTGCTGGAGCAGAAGTTAGGCATAACCGATTATACCGTGTGGGAACAAAATGCGCTCCGTCTTTACGAACGGTTGGACGATGCGGCAACGATCAACGAAATGTTGGTGACGCACGGAATTAAGGTACACGATATATCGGTTGCAGGGCAAACCCTGGAAGATTATTTCGTGCGATTGACGGGGGGAGCGACATGATGATCGAACTGATCCGCTGCGAGTGGCTGAAATTCAAGAGAACGCCGCTGTTATTGTATGTCTTTGCAGGCGCCGTCGCTTTTCCGCTGATGAATGCTTTGAATTGGATCAGAGACGGCGTTCGCCACGACAGCTGGGATGCGCTCCTGAAGACGATCGACTTTCAAATGTTCACCTTCTCCGGGGTATTGATCTTCTCGATTATTGCCGCTTCACTATATGCGAAAGAGTTTACGGATAAGACGATGAATACGCTGCTAACCTATCCGGCGTCCCGCCGGCAAGTCTATATCGGAAAGTTTCTGTTCGTATGCATCGTTGCGGCTCTCGTGTATGTGTTCAAGACCGCGACGACCTTGGCGGTTGGGGTATGGTTGGTCGATGAGACGTTGACGATGGGCCGCGTTCTCACACAACTGAAGGCAGACGGAAGCTCCTACCTGTTTCAAGTCGCTCTGCTGCCGATGTACACGTTCCTTATATCCGTATTTAAAAATGCGACCGTACCGATCGTTTTCGCGGTCATCGGAGCTTTCGGTAATATTTTCGTCCTGAATGCGCCGTTTCCTATGCAATATTATCCTTTTTTCTGTCCGTTGCTGCCCTTGAACATGGTACCCTACGACCCGTTTTACGCGTTTATGACCGCCTTTCTCGTCCTTGCCGCAGGTTTGTACGCCAATTTGCTGTATTACAGCAGGGCGGACTTCCATCAATAGGCGGCGGCGCATCGGCGGAGATGGAGAATCCGCGGGAATGCCGCATCGATGAAGAGATAAAGGAGAGTACTTAAAATGATACGTAACGGAGAGAAGAAAACGGGAACGAACCGCAAGCGATGGACATCGTGGTCAAAGCCGCTCATGCTGGCGATCGCCGCTTGCATGACGCTATTCCCGGCGAACGCCATCCGCGCGTCGGCCGAGGAGCCGGCCAACCCCTATATGGAAATGATTCGGAATCATGCGAACAACCGAAGCGAATGGAAAGCTTGGATGCGGGAAAATGCGAACCCGATCGCAAGCGTGCCGACGCGGGACAAGGACGAGTTCGCGGATTTGCAATTTTTGAAGCCGCTGCTGCAAAATCAGCGAATCGTCATGCTGGGCGAAAGCTCGCATGGGGTGAAGGAATTCAACTCGGTCAAAGCCCGATTGGTTCGATTTCTGCATCAGGAGCTCGGCTTCGATGTCGTCGCCTTCGAATCCGGCTGGGCCGACGCATATGCCGTGAATGCGCAAGCCACTTCTCTATCGGGGCTCGAGATGATGAAAAAGAGCATTTTTCCCGTATGGCATACGAAAGAAGTGCAATCGTTGTTCGAATATATACGAAAGCAAGCCGAAACCGATCATCCGCTTGAGTTGGCCGGGGTCGACATGCAGCCGATGAACGCATTCACAGATTATATCAAGAAATGGCTCGCTGAAGTTGATAAGAAGCAAGCCGAGAAGTGGAACAAGCTGGAGGACAATTACAGCGATGCCGTATACTCCCCGGAATTAACATGGGATGAGCTTAAGAAGAAGCGGCCCGAATGGATCCAAGGATACGAGGAACTGAAAAAGTTCGTCCGTCTTCGTCGCGTGGAATTGTCTGCCGCGCGCCCGGACCGGCCTGAACTGGCAAGCATTCTGGAACGGGCGATAGACGAAAGAATTCGCGTACTGAACGATTTCGCCGAAGCGAGAACGTGGTTATACTCCCAAGATGAGAAAACCTTCGAAATTCCCACTAGCGTAAACGACAATTTCAACTATATTCGAGATTTGGCGATGGCCGAACATTTGACTTGGCTGGCGGAAGAAATGTATCCGGACAAAAAGATCATCGTCTGGGGCCATAACTATCACCTGCGCAAACAAAATACGTCGGTGCAGGACGATCTGTTGTATATGGGTCTGCCCATGCCGACTTTGGGCGAATTGCTCCCCGATCGCTTGAAGGACCAAGTCTATTCCGTCGGGCTGTATATGTACCAAGGGGAAACCGCGTCAAATACGAGAGAAGCCGTGAAGGTTCAATCTCCGCACGATCCGGGCAGCTTGGAAGCGATCATGAAGCTCGCCGGCCGCGATGCCGTCTTCGTCGATATGAAGCATCAACGGCCTAACGTAGGCAACGCTTGGATGTTTACGCCGCGGAAATCATTGTATTGGGGCATGCTTGAGGAAACGTTCGTTCCGCGCAATCAATATGACGGAATCATATGGATCGACACGGCGCATCTGCCCGATTATATCGACTCTTAAACATGCCAAGTGGTACTCGGTGCGGTACTTGCGCGAACAATACCGTTATTAGCGGCGCGAACGAAATCGTATTGCCGCAAAACGGTACCGTTGTTCGCGGGCGACGCAGTTTCGAAGTACGAAATTACCTTGCATTAATGTGTTAGCGAAACGGGTCTGTCTCCAAGTCATCCATGATGGCTGGGACAGCCCTTCGTTATAGAGGTTTCTTCCTTCGCGCGTTAGTGCTTCTTTCGCCCCTTTTGCCGAAATCCCCCTCGTTCAGAAAGCTCCGTAATATGAGCTCCGTTCAGTCGTCCAGATCTGACTTCCTCCTTCTATCCCATTCTCATCCCCTTTGTCGAAATCCCCTTCGTTCAGAAAGTTGGAAAAACCAGCTTTTTTCAGCGGCCAAGCCATTCATTCGCTTTCTAAAGGGAATTTTTAATTGCTCGAGAAAGTATTTAATTTTTCTTCCAAAAATTAAATAAATAATATTGAAATAGGAACATTTGTTTGGTAAAATAAAGGGGAACGTAGGTTCTAATTATTGTGCCAGGAGGGATTGTCATGACCGAGTTGTTATCATTTGAGGCGTTTTCTGCCTATTATGAGAAGGAAGAGACATGCGCGAAAGCATGGTACGAGATGAGATGGCCGGACGGGTTCCGATGCCCCCGGTGTCAGCATCATGCCGCTTACGTCATTACGACCCGCAAACTCCCTCTATATGAGTGCCAATCCTGCAGGGCGCAAACTTCGCTCATTGCCGGTACGGTCATGGAAGGCAGCCGCACCTCGCTGCGCAAATGGTTTCAGGCGATCTATCTCCATGCAAGGCCAGAGGGCGTCAACGCGATACAATTATCCCGAATCATCGAGGTAACTTACAAAACCGCTTGGCTCATCTGCCACAAGCTGCGGTATGCCATGTCCCAGACGGAATCGACGGAGCTGTTGTCCGGACTGGTTCGCATTTCGGAAGCGATCTATGCCTTGAGGATCACGCCCGGCTCGAATTGGCATAAACAAGCACAACCTCTGCTCATCGGCGCTTCGGAGGACGAGAACGGGGTGATCGTGAAAATAAAAATCGAAAAACAACGCAAAGAACCGATCAAAACTTGCTTTAAGCCTTTTCCGGTCGATCATTTTATCGATCGTTATGTGGATCCGAAGGCGGCTGCCGGTGCGATTGTGACGCGCCGCATCGGACGCGACAGGAACCTAACGTTAATACGGCTTGGATGGGAAGTGGAAACGTGGCTTGCTTGCCGGTTCGGGGGCATTGGAAGCAAGCATCTGCAAGCTTATTTGAATCATTATTGTTACATGTTTAACCATAGTCAACCATCCCCGCTGAAATCGCTATTCGACAGCTGCGTTACTTCACGAACGATTACTTATCCTGAGCTTGTCGGCCGTACTTCCGATTCCGGTAAAGTTCCTTATAAAATCGCATCCTAATCGATTGTCCTTATTTCGGTATTTTCATGCGATGCCGCATTATTTCACTTTCGATTTCGTAGCAGATTACATCATTTGCACCTCTATCTCTACTCCAGTTCTGCCTTGCGCTTTACATAATACATAAGCTGCAGCACTATCTGGGTTCGTTTTTTCTTCGCTTCATGCCAAACAAGCGATCAAACCTCAATTTTTCTTCGCTTCATGGCAAACAAGCGATCAAACCTCATTTCTGAACGAAGGGGATATCGACAGAAGGCGAAAAAAATAGATATACCGGGAGCGCCCCAGGCCCACAAACATACTCCAACAAGCGCTGCACCGATTATCGAACATTAGGCGAAATGCCTCGCCCGCCTCCCTATTGAAAAGGACTCGCCGCCCGTGTAATGTATAGGTAGAATAACAAATTTTCACAGTAGGGTAAGGAATGGATACAAACATGGCCCACGATCATGACGAAGTGACGCAAATCTGTTTATTGGCAGGCAAAATCATACTGCAAAACGGCGGAGAAACGCATCGCGTCGAAGATACGATGTTTCGCATCGCGACTTCCTACGGGTATGCGAATTCCCATAACTTCGTCACTCCGACCGGCATCATCTTCGCGATCGACGGCTCGGCGCCGACGACGAGACTGTTTCGCATTTCCGAACGTTCCACCGACTTGCAGAAAGTAACGATGGTCAATCACATCTCCAGGCAAATAAGCAATGGAGAACTATCGACAGCCGAAGCGCACCGGATGCTGCTTAAGATCGAACGCTCCAACTTGGCTTACCCGACCTGGTTTCAAATGATTGCCGCCGCTGTCGCGAGCGGCTGTTTCGCCATTATGTTTCGGGGCGGCTGGCAGGACTTTCTTCCTTCGGTATTGGCAGGCGGATCGGGCTTTGCGTTCATGGTATTTTTGCACCGCTTGGTCCGCATTAAGTTTGTCGCCGAATTGCTGGCTTCCATCGTCATTGGCACGGTATCGGGATTATGCGTGAAGTACGGTCTCGGACAAGATCTGGACAAAATTATTATCGGCTCCGTCATGCCGCTCGTTCCCGGGCTGCTCATTACGAACGCGGTCAGGGATTTGATGGCGGGCCATCTCGTTTCCGGACTGTCCAAAGGGGCCGAAGCTTTTCTAACCGCATTTGCCATTGGATCGGGTATTGCTGTCGTACTATGGTTTTACTAAGCGCAACAACGCGCGCTAAGTGCTCTATTATGCCGGTTGCAACGAACCGCGATATTTTTCAATGTGTTCACAGGGGGATCCCATGCTGATCGAGCTTGTCGTTAGTTTCATCGCTTCCGCCGCATTCGCCATCATCTTTAACGTTCCGAGACAAACGCTCCTGCAATGCGGGTTCGTCGGAATGTTCGGCTGGATCGTTTATATATTGTCTTTGCGTATGGATTTGGAGGCCGTTCCGGCTACATTGCTCGCCTCGTTCGTCGTGGCGGTCGTGAGCCAACTGTTTGCGAAAATATACAAGACGCCGATTATCGTATTTAACGTCGCCGGCATTATCCCGCTCGTACCGGGCGGATTAGCCTACGATTCCATGAGGAATGTCGTCGAGAGCCGGTATGATATCGCCCTGCAGCTTGCTGTCAAGGCGCTGCTGATCTCGGGAGCGATCGCCGTCGGCCTTATTTTCTCGGAAGTCATCTATCAACTGATTCGCAGGGCATCCGGATTTCCCCGGTCTCGCCGCTAATATGGATGGTCGCTTTATCCCGATACTCCGTAGCGGAAATGCCCTCGATTTCGCGAAAGACCCGGTTGAAATGTTTGGCATGCTCGAACCCGACCATTCTGCCGACTTCGCCGATTCGCAAATTCGTCCTCGCCAACAATTCCTTCGCCTTGCTTACGCGTACGCGCTTCAGGTAATGAACGAAGTTGCTTCCGGTATATTCTTTGAACGCCTGGCTGAAATACGTATAATTCAAGGAGACGTAATTCGACACCGTCGCCATGTTCAAATCTTTGTCGTAATGATCCTGAATATATTGAACCGCCTTCTTCATCTCTTTATGTTCCGCATGAGCCGAGACGACATGCCTCACATAATCATTCAATTGAAATAGAAGGTTCTGCACGCTGCGGTAATAATCGTGAAACCCCGCGAAATGGTATATATTTTTCACTTTCCGATAGGCGCCGGCAATTTGGGCCGACTCTTCCCCGTACATGTGCAAGACCCGGTCGAATACATGCTCGTTCAACATTGCGCCAATCTCCTCAACGTAGAAAATATCGTAACGTCCTATTTTTTCCATGTCAAAAATGTCCCGCAGCAACCCGTTCATATCTTCCTCCCGATCGGTGCCCAGCATATTGGCCAGTTTCCGAATTTGCTCCATCGGCAATTGAAAATCGCGGGAGCGGTCTCGAATTCGTTCATATGGAATCAATCCCGGCTCGGGCCGAAGCAAGCCGTATTTCAACGCCTTCTGCGCCTGCAAATAATATTGCCTTAGCAACGTCACATCCTCGCCCTTGCCGCTTAGCCCGATCATGCAGCGGATATGGCCCGGCTTCGCCATACGTTCGGCCAAACCGGTGACGAATTCGGCATCGTCCGCGATGACGACCGGCTGTCCTTCATTATCGCAAAAATGGACGATTCGGCAGCCAAGCTCCGTTTGCACATCGTACATCGCCGGGAGAACCCATTGCATCGTTCCTTCGCCTTCCCCGAACTTGTCGCTCCAAAGCTTGATCAATCCGACATAATATTGGCCGGCAAAATCCCGAAGGCGGACCTGTTCGCAGATGTCCTCCAATTCCCGCTGCGGAAGATCGGGATTGATCACGATATAATTGAGCAGGCTTCCGCGTATTTCCTCCGCCTGTTTCTCCGCCGCCTCCAATTTTTCCAATATCCGCTCGTTCTGCGCCATTTCCCGGTCGATCCGCTCCAACGCCCGCCTTAATTCCTCGCGCACGATCGGTTTCAACAAATAGTCCTTCACTCCGTATTTGATCGCTTCCTTCGCATATTGAAAATCGTCGTACCCGCTCAATATGACGATATGCGGGCCGGCGTCCAGTTCGGCGAGCGACTGGATCAAGGCAATGCCGTCCATCTCGGGCATTCGAATATCGGTAATGACGATTTCGGCATGCATCCGCAAGCAACGCTCCCACGCTTCCGCCCCATCGCTAGCCGTCTTAATCGCATACATGCCGGGGTATTCGCGTTCGATCATCGCCTTCAAGCCGAGCCTAATATTTTTCTCGTCGTCTACGATTAAGAGCCTACGCATGTTTCGTCAACCCTCCGCTCATCATCATGTATGGAATTCTCATATATACATCCGTATAAAGGCCATCCTTGCTGTCGAGCCGAATACCGTATTGCTCTCCGTAATACAACCGAATCCTCCAATTGACATTGCGCAGCCCGATGCCGCTGCCACCCGCGAACGGACCGGCGGCGCCGCCCCCTTGTTGACGTTCGAACGCTTCCTCCGATAACGAGATTGTCCGGTTGATAAACTCCGCCCGCTCGGCCGGCATCCCACAGCCGTTATCCGAAATGCGGATGACCATCTCGCCGTCCCGGGCGACGGCGCTAATAACGATCGTCAATTCCCGCCCGGCTTTCGCCAGCGACTTCATGCCATGCTTGACCGAATTTTCCACGATCGGCTGCAACGACATTTTCAGCACTTCCTGTTCCAAATCGGCCGGATCGATATCGATCCGAAGCGAAATGCAGTCGTCAAAACGGATATTCATGATCGAGATATAATTTTTGATATGATTGATTTCGTCCTGCAGCCTGACGTATTCGCTTGTCCATTTCATATTGTATCTCATCATGCCGCCCAGCGAGGTCAGCGCGTCCGCGATGACGATTTGATTTTCAATTTCCGCAAGCATTTTAATATTTTCCAATGAATTGTACAGGAAATGAGCGTCGATCTGGTTTTTGAGCGTCTTCAATTCCGCTTCTTTCGTGATCGCGTTTTTGCGGACCGCATCGGCGATCAGGCCGTTCAATTTGCTCAGCATTTTCCGAAAATGCAACACTAATTCGCCTATTTCCCCGCCCGCCCGAATGTCGATATCGAAGTTGAAATCGCCTTTGCGCGCTTTTTTCATCGAATCGATCAGAATGCGAAGCTTCTTGAGAATCAACGAATTGAGAAAGTATGTGGATACCGACAGGATGATAATCAGTACGATATTGGCGAGAATCAGCCAATTTTTGATGTTGGACAGGTTCGTAAAAAATTCGTTCAAGGAAACGACATTCAACATATAGGCGTCCAACCGGTCGAGATAAATATAGGTACAGAGAAAGGAAGAGCCTTGATACTTGAATTCGAAATGTCCGTCCTTCGCCTGCTCCCGTTTCGCAAGCTGCGCCAGAAGATAGCGAGGATCCAGCCCCGTACCTTCCAGGAACGGGCTGTCCGGTTTATAATACATACGCAGCGCGCGGTCGGCGACGAACATTTGCGACTGATGTTCCTGAACGGTACTGAACGTTTTCGGAAAAAAATGATTCAAGAGCATATCGATTTGCAAAATGCCCGCATGGCGGCCTTGCGGATATTCGATATTGCGGAAAATGGATATTTTCGCGCCTTTCTCCCTTTCGGTCGTATATCTGCGGATAATATCGGTATCGGTTTGCTCGAATTCCCAATGCTCGAGCCCTCCCGCCGCCAATACCTTTGGGTACCAGTATTTCTGCGCTATTCTTTTTTCATGGAAAAAAATCGGCCAAAGCTCGCTGATATAATCGTTATTCGAATAGATTCGAATATGCTCGATATTCGGATTCGCGTATTGGTTTCTGACGATATTGGACAATGCGTAAGCGTTGAATTCCATGAGCTCGTCCGGATCCGGCTCGCTGTTCCTTTGGATATAATGGAGCACCTCCTTGTCCGAGATCGTCAGTTGGGCGATTCGCTCCATCGTTTCGATATTGTTGTCGGTATTGACTTTTTCAATCTCCAGCATGTATTCGCTCTTCTTCCAAATATCCCGAATATAATTTTGATTAAATTCGTTAAAAAGCAAAGTCGAAATCAGCGTCATCGGGAGCAATATGATGACCACGTAAGAGATGATCAATCGGGTTTGCAAAGAAAGTCCTTCCAGTTGCATCCCCGACCTATGAAGCCATGCATGAATGCGTTTTATCATAATACCCCCTCCATCGCGATCTTGACGGCAACCTCCCCGATCATGCCGAAAAACCCAGCATAACTGGGTTTTTTAACAGGCGCGGCCGGAGTTATTTCAGAAACTCCTGCAGCTTTTTCACGTTTTCCTCATATTTGACTTGCTTGTATGCAACCAGCTTGGCATTGCCCGCTTGCTCCCTCTTCTCCAGAAACTCCGCGAAGATATGATCGAATTCCTCGTCCGATTTCGCCATCAACAATTTGGGCAGCGTCGCGGATTTCAACTGATCGATTTTCGTCTTGGAAATGCCTTCCTCGGAATTGGCGGGAGGGTCCAACTGATCGAATTGCGAGACGCTGATCGTCTTGCCTTTGGTCCAATCCTCCATCTGTTTGAACGGCTCGACGCTAGGCGGAGCCCATTGCAGATTCATATTCGTATCCATCAGCATCCAGAACGTATACGATGCGCCATACTGCTTGTCGAACGCCGAACGGTCCGTGTTCAGCAGTTCCAGCGCTTCCGGCTTGAACTGGTCTTTGCCGTCGATCGTGTCGTAGGTAAATCCCTTCTCGCCGAGATATAGATCCTTCTGTCCCTCTTCGCTCAGCAGATAGCTGAGGAAACGGATCGCTCTCTCCTTGTCTTTCACGTTCTTGGATATGAGCGTCACCGTCCAGCCGGAAATGCCGGGACCGTTCAGTGTCGGCGGATCGAGCTTGGCGTTGGCCGGGCCGTCAACCGCGATATAGACCGAGTTCGGGTCTTGGGCGTACAATACGTTTTGCTGCGCGGTAAAATCGCTGCGCTGATAGAGCATTGCGAAGTATCTTCCCTGCGCGATCTTCTCTTCCATTTGCGGCCGCTTGTCGATGAAAATATCTTTCGCAAGCAAGCCCATCTCGTTCGCCTTGCGGAATGTCTTGAGCCAACGAACCGATTCGGGATCGCTCAATCGATCGTATAATTTGCCGTCCTTCTCCCGCGGGATCGCCAGGAAATTTGCCAAATAGTCTTCCAGGGAATCGTTTCCGGTATCCGTAAATTCATGCATGCCGAACGGGATCAGAGGCTGCCCCCCGACTTCGGGGAATTTCTCCTTGGCCGCCTTGAGCGCGTCCAGAAATCCTTCCGGCGTTCTCATATCCGGTTTGCCGAGCGCCTCATACATGTCCTTCCTGACGACAAACGTTTGGTTGGAGACGTAATTGACGCCGTACTTCTCGAAATCTTTCGGCGACGACGACGCGTTCGGATATACGTATACGTTGCCGTCTTCCTTCGTGTACCAGGAAAGCTTGGCCGGATCGGCAACCTTGAAGAAATACGGGTCGTACTCTTCCGCCAATTGATTGAGCGGCAGCACCATATCCCCTTCGATCATCGATCTGACGCCGTCCTCCCACCAGCCTAACGTAATGAAATCCGGCAGTGTGCCCGATGCGATCATCGTGTTCAGCTTCTCGTTCTCATTGCCCGCGGGAACGATAAAATTAATGTTGACGCCGGTTTTCTTCGTCACATATTGCGATGTCGGATCGGCGCCCCATTTATTCGGAAACCAGGAGAAGTTCAAGTACCAATCGAACGTAATGGGCGACGTATCCTGTTTCCAGCCCGGTTCGTCAGGCGACGGCTGCTGAACCGTCTCGTTCTGGGCCGCGGTTTCCTTCTGTTCGGCGGGCTGCTCCTCCTTCCCTGCGGTCGAATTATTGTTCGTCCCGGATCCGGAGCAGGCCGCCAAAGCAAACAATAGTATCGCTGCAACAAATATGGCAAGAACCGATCTCATTTTTACCCCATGCATCTTCATCTCTTCCCTTCCCCCTTTTAATTGAGTCTGATTTGCTGTGCTACGACTCGTTTCAACCTTTGATCGATCCGATCATGAAACCTTTTACGAAATATTTTTGCAAAAACGGATAAACGACGACGATCGGCAATGTGGTTACGACCATGGTTGCCAGTTTGATGGACTGCGAAGTGACGCCTTTCGAAATGCCCCCCGGCATCGCCGCCATCATTTGATTCGAACTGGCCTGCGCGACGACCCGGAATAAATAGGTTTGAATCGGCTGCAGCTCGGATTTGTTAATATAAATCATTCCTGTAAAATAATCGTTCCATTGATAGACGCCGTGAAACAGCGCAATGGTGGCCACGACCGGGAGCGATACCGGAATGATCACCCGGAAGAAGATCGTAAAATCGTTCGCTCCGTCGATTCTCGCCGCCTCCTCCAGCCCTGCCGGGATTTCCCGGAAAAACGTCATGAAAATGATCAAATCAAAAAAGCTGAACAGCGCGGGAATGATATAGACCAGAAAGTTGTCGAGCATCCCCAAATCCTTGATTAATAAAAAGTAAGGAATTAAACCGCCGCTAAAAAACAACGTCACCGTCCCGAGCAGCATATACCATTTGCGGCCGACGAGTTCTTGCCTGGAGAACGCGTAAGCGACCATGGCGGTGAACAGCACATGCGCGATCGTGCCCGCGACCGTCTTGGCTACGGTCACGCCCATCGCCGTCATAATGCCGGGATTGGCGAATACGGCCTGATAACTCTCCAGGCTGAACACTCTCGGCCACCAATAAATGCCCCCTCTCAGGGCGTCTTTCCCCTCGTTCAGCGAATTGACGAGTACGTACCAGATCGGGTAGAGCGTGGCGAAACATATGATCAGCATCAGAAAAACGTTCAAGTAATCAAACGCGGTACTTTTTCGTTTTTTGAGCAAAAGGGATGACATATTCGTAACCGCCTTTAAAATAAGGATGTATTGTTCAATCGTTTGGAGACGGAATTTGCTATGATTAACAGGATGAAGGCAATAACCGATTTAAGCAGGCCGACCGCCGTAGCGTAGGAATATCTTGCGGAAGCGATCCCTATCTGATAGACATAGATGTCGACGACATTGCTCGCGCTCTGGTTCAACGAATTGCGGAGCACTAGAATTTGATCGAAATTGGAGGTCAACACTCCGCTGACCGCGAGAATAAATAAAATGCTGATCGTCGTTTTGATGCAAGGAAGCGTCACGTACCACATTTTCTGAAATCGTCCCGCCCCGTCGATCGTCGCCGCCTCGTACAATTCGGGAGACACCCCCGCAATCGCCGCCAAATAAATGATGGCCGACCAGCCAAGCTCCTTCCATATATCCGACGTAATGACGATCGTCCAGAAGTAGTTCGGCTCCGCCAAATAACTGATCGGTTCCTGGATGAGATGCAGCGCCAGCAAAATCCGGTTCACGATCCCGACGTCCGCCAGCCATGTGGCGAGAATGCCCCCCAAGACGACCCATGACAGAAAATGAGGCAAGTAGGATATCGTCTGCACCGCTCTCTTGAACCGCAGCGACCTCAATTCGTTCAGGAAAAGCGCGAATACGATCGGCAGCGGAAAGCCGATGATCAGCTTGATCAAACTTATGCCAAGCGTATTCCGAATGACGTTCGTCAAGTTGTCGTCTTCCATGAACGCTTTGAAATGTTCCAGTCCAGCCCAAGGGGCTTCCGCGATCGGCCGGGCAATATTATAATCTTTAAAGGCGATGATCAATCCGTACATCGGAAAATAGTTAAAGACGATCATCCATATGACGCCGAGAAGCGCCATGATCTGCAAATATTTTTGCGCAGCGATTTTCAAGCATAGTTTCTTGAACTTGGCTCCTCTGCCGGCGGATTGGGACGACGGAATGTCGAAGCTTGGACGGATGTTCATGCTAGCCGTACCTCCAAATCAGGAAAAAAAGTCACGAAAGCGCTTTCGTCGTACTCCAATTGTAATTGATTTTTTTATTGCGCAAAAGGATTCATATTTCTGATTTGGTAGCTATTTTTCAGATCGGCATGTCAGTTTTTTCAAGCGAATCTAGGTTTACACTTCGGTTAAATTTTTGTAACATTTCTTTTGAGGGGAGAACCCCCATAAATGAGGTAGCAGTATCGTACTAGGAAGTGATTCGAAAATGGAGAAGTCGGTTGAGGATGTCTTGCTGCAAATTCAAGCTGGCGACAGCATGGCGCGCGAACAGCTCATCCTGCAGTTTCGCCCGTTTGTAATACGAACCGTCAGTCATATATGTAAGAGGCAAATCGGATGGAACGACGACGAATCCAGCATCGGCTTGATTGCTCTCAATGAAGCCATCGACCGTTTCGAGCCGAATCACGGCAAGTCGTTTCAAAATTTCGCCTATATGATCATACATAACCGGTTAACGGACGAATTTCGCAAAAAGGGAAAGCTGTCGCAGAAGGAAAGCTTGGTGCTGGACGCGAATGACGAATATGAAGCGGTGTCCGGCGAAATCGCAGCGTCTTTGACCGCTTACGAGCAGCGGGAAGCGCAGGCCGAATTGGCCCAAGAGCTGCTAAGATACGACGAGACGCTGCAGCAATACGGCATCAAGCTGGAAGAGTTGGAGGATTGCTCCCCCGATCACAGGGATGCGCGCATTCGTCTTATTCAAATTGCCAAGCAGTGCGGGCAGCGGCCGGAATGGCTCGCCCATTTGTATGAGAAGAAGCAATTGCCAGTGAAAGAAATGCTCAAAACGGTTCAAGTCAGCCGGAAAACGATTGAAAGGAACCGCAAGTATTTGATCGCGCTCATACTTATCTATACATGTGACGAATTCGGCAAAATTCGCAGCAACGTATCTTTTGCGGACATAGGGGAGTGAAGAAGGACATGCGCGGCGTCGTAATGAAAATGACAGAAAATCAAATTGTCGTGCTGTGTGATGACGGAAAATTCCGCAACATCGCTCACCGGAATCCGATGCCTGAATTGGGAGAAACGATCGACATTCCCGAACGGTATCTCCAGCAGCCCAAACGGCCGGCGGCGGCCCGCAACTTGCTCGGCAGGCGAATTGCCACGATCGCGGCATCGTTGCTTCTGCTGATCGGCGCGACGTTTCTGCTGCGGGCGCTTGGCGTTTTCACGCCGGATCATGCCGCCGCGGCGATGATTGCGATCGATATCAACCCGAGCGTCGAGCTATGGGTGAATGACGCGGGAACGGTGAAACAAGTATCGCTCGTGAACGACGACGCCGAATGGCTGCTTCGGAAGAAGGAGCTGATCGGATTAAGCGTCTACGAAGCGACGCAAGCGATTATCGCCAAAGCGAGGGAACAAGGTTACCTCGATCCGCTAACCGAGCATAAATACGTTCTCGTCTCGGTCGTCGATTTAGGCAAATCCGCATTTACGGTGGACGAACAGAAGCTGATCGCTTCCGATCAGGATGTGAAAGTCCAAGTGTACAACGTCAGTTTAACGGAGAAGGAGAAGGCGCAGGAAACCGGCTTAACCGTCAACAAATATATCATATACGAGCAAGCGAAGCAGATGGGCGTCGATCTGGACGTCGAGGAGCTTCATAGCCGCTCCTTCGTCACGGCGCTATCCGAAGCGGGGATGAATCCGCAAACGTTCTTTGAGAAACCGGTGGGCACGGCGGCGGCCAAGGAGGAGCATCCGGAAGAGCGAGGAAAGCAAGAAGTGCCGGAAGAGCGGAAGCAGGACGAACATTGGAAGCAGAGCGAGCAAGAACGGCAAAAGAAAGAAGAGGAGAAGGCCAGAGAGCAAGAGGAGAAAGAGAAGAAAAAAGAGCAAGAGAACCGGGAGAAGCAAATAGCCAAGCAGCAGCAAGAAAAGGCAAAGCTCGAGCGGGAACGGCAAAAAGAGCTGGAAAAAGCGAGAAAAGAGGAGCGGAAAGAGCAGGAGAAACAACGCAATCTAGCCGAAAAGGAACGAGAGAAGGAGCAGAAGGCAAAAGAGAAGCAAGAGAAAGAAAAGGAAAAGCAGCAAAAAGAGAAGGAAAAGCGGGACATTGAGGATAAAGATAAAGACAGGGATCGTGGCAAAGAAGATAAAGAGAGTGATAACAACAAGAAGAAAGACAGGATAAACGAAAGCAAAAAGAAAGATAGAGATAAGGATAAAGGAAAAGATTGCGACAAGGACAAATATAAGGACGGAGACAGAGCGGACGGTGACAAAGCAGGCGGCGGCGCCAAACAGGAACGCGAGAAAGGCAATAAGCGTGATCATCATTGGCACGACCGCGACGGCCGCGACCACGGAGACGACCGTGACGACCGTGACGGCGGCAATCGAAACGGCGAAGCACGGGATGAGTAAGGCCGGAAGGATCCGGCGCGGAGATGAAGACCGTGACGGCCGCATCGTCAGCAAATCGTCATGGCAAGGAACGGGCTGACGAAGAAGCGGAAGGATCCGGCGATTTCGCGGCGGCGGAGACGGGTATGAACGGAGCGGAACGCGGCGTTGCACGCTTATACTCGCACGCAGCCGCAACAGCCGGCAGGAATTAACGGTAAAAACTGCCGCTATTCCCTTGGTTATAAGCCCTCAGCCCATTTTAGCTCCATTTTCTACCTCTAATTCAGACCGTTGCCGGGCACTAAGGCCTTTTGGGCATGATTAACGGTAGAAAATCCATCTAAATGAGGCCATCACTCGAAAATAGGCAATGTAACGCCGGTTTTTCCCGTTATCGGCAACGGCGTTGCATTGAGAAATGGCTATCCGGACCGTACGACCGTTAATTTGCGTCAAAACCGTTTATTCGCGGTTTCGGCGGACATTGGTTCCGTTATCCGTTCGTCGCAGGGCTTATTTTTACGCTTTTGCCGCGAATAAAGGATCGTCTGTCCGCAAACTGGCCGAAATCGGGTCGTTTGTCACAATTAGCGTCTCCTGTGTCCCCGAACTTGGGGAGCAGGGCGGTAGAAGTTAATGCAACGCCAGTGCGTGATCGGCCCTCAGGTTTCTCCCATTCCCCAGTTATCTAGAAAGGCTGCGAGCGAAGTGTCGGTTTCATGCCGACAGCCCCTGTTCCAGACGATGACGACCAAACCGGTCGTCATTTTTTGTTGCGCGGCAGCTTTTTCCCCGCTTACCCCCATAAACCGAAACTGCCGGACGTAATAACTAATCGATCAATTCGATTACAATGGAGAGGAAGGATACGATGAAGCAGTTTAGAAAAGCGTCCGTATTCATGCTGGCGTTTTTATTGGTCTTCGGGCTGGCCAGCAACATTTTTGCGGACAAAGGCGGAAAAGGCCAAGGGGAGAAAAAGAAAGACCGGGAGGAAATTAGCATAGACTTCAAAGATATATCCGAAGCCGCATGGGCGCGGGAATATATCGGCAAAATGCAGCTCAAGCACGTATTCCAAGGATTTGAAGACGGCACGTTCCGTCCGAACCAACCGGTTACGCGGGTGGAAGCGATCGTGGCTGCGGTTCGCCTGATGGGTCTGGAAGACGAAGCGAAGGCGAAGCCGGAAGACACGAAGCTGCACTTTAAGGATGCGAACCAAATCGATCATAAATATAAATGGGCCAAAGGGTACATAGCTGTCGCCTTGGAACACGGCCTGTTCGATACGTCGGAAGACAAAATTATGCCGGAAAAACCGGCAAGCCGCGTATGGGTGTCGGCCTTGTTGGTGAAATCGCTCGGATTGCAACAGGATGCGTTGAACCAAATGTCCGTAAAGCCGGATTTCAAAGATGCGAAAGCCATCCCGGCCGGAGCGGTCGGCTATGTCAACGTTGCGGTCGAACGCAATTTGATCAGCGGTTATCCGAACGGAACGTTCCTGCCGAACAAAGGCGTAACCCGAGCGGAGTTGGCCGCGCTGCTTGACCGGACCAACGACGGAATCAACGATACGATCGGCGCGGTACGCGTCAGCGGCAAAATTGCAGATATCCGTTTCGAATCGGCGAACGGTTCCGCGGAAACGACAGGCAGCGTTACAGTGAACAGTTTCGCAGGCGGTACTTTCACCTATTCGATTTCTTCGCAGCTGCCGGTGAAATACGGCGATCGCTACATTCGCGCCGACCAGCTTGTGAAAGACGATTTAGTCACTTTTGTCGTGAAAGACAACAAAGTTCTCGAAGCCGCAATATTGAGCTCGCAAGACGCGGTTTCTGCCGTAGTCGATGTTACGGTTCGAATAAGTTTTACCGACGGGCAGGAATACTCGCTTCAATATAACGACCGATTCGGCCGGGCGAACGCTGAAATTGCAAACCGCGGCCAAGTTACGAAAGACGAAGCGGCGGTCGAGCAGGCCAAGAAGCTGCTTGCGTCCATGAGCATCGACTCCGATATGAGCAAAGAGGAAGTAAAAAGCCGCGTCCTCTCGGCATTGAATATTGCCGAAAGTTCGACGCAATCGATCTATGTCAATGTCTATTTCGCAAATGGAAAGAGAACGATCGTGGATCAAAAAACGGCGGATTCGGTACGAGTAAGCGGCAGAATTAGCGAAATCCGTTTCAACAACGACGAGACGACCGGCCGCATTACAATCATTAGCTTTGCCGGAGGAACGCTGTCTTACGATATTCCTAAGCAATTAACCGTAAAGTTCGGCAACAGCACCATTCGTGCGGATCAATTGTCCGTCAGCCATATGGTCAGCCTCGTTGTCCGGAACAACACCGTCGTTGAAGCTTATCTGCTCGACCAATCCGATATCGCATCGGCGTTCGTCGATTTTCAAGTAAAGATTGATTTTACCAACAAAGAGCAATATTCGCTTCGTTTTCACAACGAACACGGCACGTTAAGCGCTGAAATCGTGAATAAAGGCCAGACGTACAAAGACGGCAATGCGGTCGCTCTAGTGAAAAACTTGTTGACGCAAATGAATCTAACGTCGGAAATGACGAAAGACGAAGTGCAAAAACGCGTCCTCGCCGCATTGAATGTGTCGGACAATTCGATTCAAGCCTTGAAAGTGAACATTCTGTTTGCCAACGGCAAAAGCATTACGGTAGATAAAAAGTTCAACAATGAGCCTGACGTTCCGTCCAATCCGAATATCGACATCCGCAAGTTCGAGTTGGAGGCCGAATACCCGGGCAATGGGAAAATCGAGTTGGAATACGAGAACAAAGACGGGAAAGTAAAAGCCGAAGTCGAAAAACAAGCGCAAAACAAGAAAAAAGAAAAGATAGAAGGTCAAGAGGCAGTCAAATTTGTGGAAAATTTCCTGAAACAAGCGAATTTCACGCCGGATATGACCAAGCAGCAAGTAATCGACAAAGCCGCTGCCCTCTTGGACTTGAATGAAAAGAACCTGAAAAAGCTGGATATCGAAATCAAATTCGCGAACGGCAAAGAAATCGAGATCGAAACGGACAAAAATCAAAAACACGACGAGAAGCACGACAAGAAAGACCACAAGAACAAAAAAGATAAGTAAGATAAGCAAATAAATCGCAATTTGCAAATATGGAAGTCGAAAGAAAATCATGTTGCGTTTCTGTTTTTACCCAAAAAAGTTGATAACGACACATGAGCCGGCCCCCGGCGCATCGGTACAAGATGCGCCGGGGGCTTTTCGTTTGCGGTGAGGGCGATACGAATTAGAAATTTTTGTCGAATACTATAATATAATATCGAAAATTGTCGATATATACTTATACTTCTTAGGAGGGTGAGTATATGCATCGGATCAAAAATATGAGACTAACCATACGTATGAAATTAATGATTGTTTCAATCCTTTTGTTGGCTGTACCTAGCCTTACGGTAGGAATGATCGGATATCAATCGGCCAAGACCAATCTGGAGGACCTTGGCGGAACCGGGCTGCAAAATTCCGTCAATTTTACGCTAAAATTAATCGAAGTGATGGATTGGCAAGTGAAGAACGGCAGCATGACGTTAGAAGAAGCGCAAGAAGCGGTAAAGATCGAAATTCTCGGGGAGAAAGACGCGAACGGCAAAAGGCCGATCGACAAGAGCATCGATTTAGGGGAGAACGGTTATTTGCTCGTCCTTGACAAGCAAGGGATGACTCTTGCTTCGCCGATTACGGAAGGGCAAAATTCATGGGATTCGCAAACGAAAGACGGGCGCTATTTCACCAGGGAACTGATTGAAAAAGCGACGAACGGCGGCGGTTTCACCACTTACGAATTCGCCTTGCCGAACGAGCCGGACGTGATCGCCGCCAAGTTGGCTTACGCCAAGCTGGATCCCTATTGGGGCTGGGTCGTCGTAGGCGGAACCTATTTAATGGATTTTAACAGCAGCGCCAACGATATTTTAACGAAGCTGATTCTTACGTTGATCGTCTCGATCCTCCTCGGAACGGCGATCATCGTGTGGTTTGCGAGCAGCCTCAGCAAGCCGATCTCGACCTTGGCGGTCAAAGCCAAACGGATCGCCGAAGGCGACTTGACGATCGACCTGCAAAACATTCGCAACCGGGACGAGGTCGGCGATCTCAACCGCAACTTCAACCAAATGGTTCACGATCTGAAGGAATTGATCGGGCAAGTGTCGCTCCATTCGATGCAGGTAGCCGCCACTTCGCAGCAATTGATGGCCGGTTCGGAGCAGACGAGCAAAGCGGCCGAGCAAATCGCCGGCTCGATCCAAGAGATGGCGAGCGGGGCCGAACGGCAAGTCGCGGGGATCAATGAAACGACACGCAACGTAACGGAGATGTCGGAAGGTCTCGAGACGATGACGGCAACGTTCCAGACGGTCCATGCGTCATCAAGGCAAGCTTCGGCGATTGCCGGCGAAGGGAATCAAGTCGTCCGCCAAGCGGTCGACACGATGAACGCCATTCATGAGAAAGTCTCGGCAGCGGCGGGAGTTGTTCATACTTTCGGCGACAAGTCGCAGCAAATCGGCAGCATCATCGAGTTGATCTCTGAAATTGCGGCGCAGACGAATTTGTTGGCGCTCAATGCGGCGATCGAAGCGGCCAGAGCGGGAGAACAAGGGCGCGGATTTGCCGTCGTGGCAGGCGAAGTGCGTAAATTAGCCGAACAATCGAGCGCGGCGGCCGAGCAAATTAGCGAACTCATTGGGGAAATTCAATCGGGCGCCGTCCAAGCGATCGATGCGATGACAGACGGTAGGTCAACGGTGCAGAGCGGAATCGATATGGTGCGTCAAGCGGGCGGTTCGTTCAACGATATTTATCAAGCGATCGAGCAAGTAACCGTGCAAGCGGGTGAGATGAACGAAGCGATCCGGCAAATGAACGAAGCGTCGCAATCGTTGGTTCGTTACATACGCGATGTTGCCGCGATCTCCGAAGAGTCGGCGGCCAATGCGGAGACAGTGGCAGCAGCGGCGGAAGAACAAAACGCTTCTATGGAAGAAATCTCGGCCGCCTCGAACAATCTGGCCGAAATGGCGGAGCAATTGCAGGAAACGGTACATCGATTTAAGATTGACCGCGATCGCGATTAAAAATAGAGAGAATAACCCCGGCTCGATAAGATGCGATGCCGGGGTTATTTGTTGTTGAATTAACTTACAGCGTCAATCCGCCGTTCTCGTCGACACTCGAGCCGGTCATAAAGCTTGCGCACGGCTGCGATAGCGAGTGTTTTTCCCTGGCGGACAATTGGGTTTTAGCCCACTTCCTGCTGCAAGCTGCCGCCCGTAAACTGGCTGTTGTATAGATCGGCGTAAAAGCCGTTTTGCGCAAGCAGTTCTTCATGCGTTCCCTTCTCGATCACGTCGCCGTCCTTCATGACGAGAATAATATCGGCGTCGCGGATCGTGGAAAGCCGATGCGCGATCACGAAGCTGGTGCGGCCTTTCATCAATTCGTTCATCGCTTTCTGGATATACACTTCGGTGCGCGTATCCACGCTGCTTGTCGCTTCGTCCAAGATCAGAATCGCCGGATCGGCCAGGATCGCACGGGCAATCGTCAGCAATTGCTTCTGCCCTTGGGAGATGTTCGACGCTTCCTCGTTCAAAATCGTATCATACCCGTCCGGCAGCGTCCGGATGAAATGGTCGGCATGCGCCGCTTTCGACGCATGGATAATCTCCCGCTCGGCCGCTCCTTCGCGCCCGTATCCGATATTGTCGCGGATCGTTCCGTTGAAGAGCCATGTGTCCTGGAGCACCATGCCGAACAAGCCGCGCAATTTGCCGCGCTCCATCTCCGTAATGCCGACGCCGTCGATCGTAATTTTGCCGTCGTTCACTTCATAGAAGCGCATCAGCAAATTGATCAGCGTCGTCTTGCCGGCCCCGGTCGGCCCCACGATCGCCACCGTCTGTCCTTGTTTCACGTCAATGTTCAATTGTTTCATTAGCGGAGAGTCGTCTTTATAACCGAACTTCACGTTCTCGAAACGGACATCGCCCCGCGGCGACGCGATACGCTTCGCATTCTCCGCCTCCGGCACTTCCTCCTCCTCGTCGAGCAGTTCGAATACCCGCTCGGCCGAAGCGATAGTCGATTGAATGACATTGGCGATATTGGCCAGTTGCGAGATCGGCTGCGTGAACTGTCTGGCGTATTGAATAAACGCTTGAATATCCCCGATTTCAATCGCTCTTTTCGTCACCAGCAGGCCCCCTACGACGCTGACGAGCACATAGCCGATATTGCCGACAAACATCATGAGCGGCATAATAATGCCGGAAATAAACTGCGCCTTCCAGCCGGATTGGTATAACTCCTCGTTTATTTCGTCGAACTTGGCAATCGATTTTTGCTCGTTGCCGAACGCTTTGACCACTTTGTGGCCTGTGAACATTTCTTCCACGTGGCCGTTTAATTCGCCCAGCGCCTTTTGTTGGCTAGCGAAATGTTTCTGCGACCGGGTCGCGACCGATTTGGTCACAAAGAAGCTGAGCGGCAGCGTCAAGATAACGATCAAAGTCATGATCGGGCTGATGGTCAGCATCATCACGATGACGCCGACAAGCGTCACGATCGAGGTGATGAGTTGCATCAAGCTTTGCTGCAACGTATTGCTAATATTGTCGACGTCGTTGACGGCCCGGCTCAAAATTTCCCCGTTCGTGCGCGAGTCGAAAAATTTCAGCGGCAGCTTCGCCAGTTTGGCGTTGACTTGTTTGCGCAAATCGTAGACAGTTCTCTGCGACACGCCCGCCATAATATATTGTTGGATATAGGCGAACAGCGCGCTGATGACATATAGTCCGGCCAATATCATAATCAACTGCCAAATGTATTGGAAATCGACCGCCGCACCCGGCACGCCGTTTATTTTCATCATAATGCCTTCGAACAGCTTCGTCGTCGCATTCCCCAATATTTTCGGGCTGACAATCGTGAATACGGTGCTGATAATGGCCGCGACGAATACGGCAATCAGCTTGACCCGATGCGGTTTTAAATATTGTATCAGCCGTTTGAGCGTGCCTTTGAAATCTTTGGCCTTCTGTACAGGCATGCCCATCCCCGGCGGGCCGCCGCCGGGGCCCCTGCCCGGTCCGCCGAGGGACGGCCCTTGTCTGCTTTGCGCACTCATGCTATCTCCTCCTCCGAGAGCTGCGAGGATACGATTTCGCGGTATACGCCGCAAGTATCCATCAGCTCTTGATGCTTGCCGATCCCTGCAATACGCCCTTCGTCAAGGACGATGATGCGATCCGCATCCATAACCGTGCTGACGCGTTGCGCGACGATGATGACAGCCGCCTCCGCCGTTTCTTGCTTCAACGCGGCGCGCAGCTTGGCGTCGGTTTTAAAGTCGAGCGCCGAGAAGCTGTCGTCGAATATATAAACCGCCGGCTTTCTAACAAGCGCCCGCGCGATCGACAAGCGCTGCTTCTGCCCGCCTGAGACGTTCGTTCCGCCTTGCGCGATGACCGAGTCGAAGCCGTCCTTCATGCCTGCAATAAATTCGGACGCCTGCGCAATATCCGCCGCATGCTTCACTTCTTCCTCCGTCGCCTTCTCGTTGCCGTAACGGATATTGTCCGCGATCGTTCCCGAGAACAGGACCGCCTTCTGCGGAACGAACCCGATTTTGGCGCGCAGCGCTTCCTGGGACATGCTCCGCACATCGACCCCGTCCACGAACACGGCGCCTTCATCGACATCGTAAAATCTTGGGATGAGACTGATCAACGTCGACTTGCCCGATCCGGTCCCGCCGATAACGGCTGTAATTTCCCCCGGACCGGTGCGGAACGAAATATTCGTAAGCGCCGGCTCTTCCGCGCCCGGATAGCTGAAGGTAACGTCTTGAAACTCGACATACCCTTCATTGCCGCCGGCTTGCTGCACCTGCGGCGCATCCTTGATATCAGGAACCATATCCAGCACTTCGTTAATCCGCACCGCAGAGACCGAAGCGCGAGGAATCATGACGAACATCATCGACATCATCAGCAGCGAGAACATAATTTGCATCGCATATTGAAGGAAAGCCATTAACGAACCGACCTGCATATCCCCGCTGTCGATCCGGATTCCGCCGAACCAAATGATCGCAATGCTCGAGAAATTCATGACAAGCATCATGACCGGCATAAGCGACGCCATAATTTTATTGACTTTAATCGCCGTTTCCGTCAAATCGCGGTTCGCTTGATCGAAGCGCCGCTGCTCGTAACCGTCGCGATTGAACGAGCGAATGACGCGAATTCCGGTCAGCCCCTCCCGCAGCACGAGATTAAGCTTGTCGAGTTTCACCTGCATCGCTTTGAAGAGCGGCATTCCTTTGCTGACGACGAGGAGAATGGCCCCGACGAGAATCGGAATGACCGCCACAAGAATGAGCGACAGCTTCGCATCCTTCGATACGGCCATTATAATGCCGCCGATACACATCATCGGCGCCATAACCATCATGCGCAGAATCATAATGAATACTTGCTGCACTTGGGTAATATCGTTTGTCGTCCTCGTAATGAGCGAAGCGGTCCCGATCTTGTCGAACTCGTTCAATGAGAAATTTTCCACATGCGAGAACACTTTGCCCCGAAGGATTTTACCGTAGCCGACCGAAATTTTGGACGATAAATAACTCGCCGCAATGGAGCAAATTACGCCTCCGGCCGCGACGAGCAGCATAAAGCCGCCTACTTTTAGAATGAGGGGCACGTCTCCCTCCACAATCCCCTTGTCTACAATATCCGCCATCAACGTCGGCAAATAAAGATCCGATAAGGTCTGCAAGAAAATAAGGACCAGTACGAAAACCACTGGAACCCAATACGGTTTCAAAAACCGGAACAACCTAATCACATTTCACCATCTCCTGACCCTTTTGTTAAAGCATGTTCCAAGGTATTTGTTCTTGTATGTTTATACTATACGACATGTATATGAACTGAATATGAACGGGAAATGCGAATAGGGCGTGTCATAGTGTCATAGGAGTCAATTTCATAATTCGCGCGGACCTACGCTTCTTGTTTGGCGCTAACGAAACTAACAATCCTTATTGGGCTCAAAATGACGACGTTCCAATCCTAACGAAAGCAGGTATCGTTATTCCTCGGAAATCGGCTGTCTTACCGCCTTTTCCCCCTCATTAGCGTGTTTCCGTTTCGTTACGCCAGCAACCAGGTGATTTAGCAGGCATTAGCGTGTTAACGTTTCGTTAGCTCGCTCGACGGGCCGTCAGCCACGAAGCTATTATGAAATTGACTCATAGGGCCAACATTTAGTCCGCCTTCTGTCGAAATCCCCTTCGTTCAGGAGAAGATGGTCGCGGGTACATTCAGTCCTTTGTCGGAATCCCCCTCATTCAGAAAGCGGATTTTTCGGTCAGACCATGCTCGTCAGTTTGCTTGAAGCCCTTCACGATTACCGGTCCTTGGCACCCGTCGGTCTTGGCGTCGGCGACCGTCCGGTAGTTAATATTTTGCAGTGATATCGGTGTTTTGTTCGATTGGGTTAACGCCAAATGCAAGATTCGTCCCTCCGCCCCACTGAACGAGAGGGATATCGACAGAAGGCGGCAGAAGCCCACTGGCGTTGCATTAACTTTTTTCAGCAAATATTGAGACAGCTGTGTGGGTTACGGTGCTATTCCTTCACATTTCTTCTGCCGCCCTGCTCCCCAAGTCGCGGACACAGGAGACGCTAATTGTGACAAACGGCCCGATTTCGGACCTTTTGCGGACATACGATCCTTTATTCGCGGCAAAAGCGCAAAAACAAGCCCTCCGACGAACAGATAACGGAACCACTGTCCGCCTAAACAGCGAAAAAGCGAGTTTGACGCAAAATAACGGCCGCTCGGTCCGGATAGCAATTCCTCAATGCAACGCCATTGGGCAGAAGCAGATGATCAGGACAGACAGAGCACTAGCGTTATGAGCTTGATGTCCAATGCAGCAGCCGCAACGCCAAAAGAAAAAGCCGAAGAGCGTCATGGCTTCTTCGGCCTTACAGTTATATCGTTAATTTCCCGCGGGAGAGGATTTGCACATCGTCGATATAGACGTCCGGTTCGTGAACGACCAAATCGATGTGAACGCCGGCGTCGATTGTGCCGCCGAATGTAATATTGCTGCCGAAGGCCACATGGATCGTCCCGTACACTTTCTCGTCCTCCAGCACGTTGCCGGTCACTCGCGCCTTATCGTTCGTACCGATGCCGAACTCGCCCAGCATCCGTCCGTCACCATCGCCCAATGTGGCGAGGAGCCGATCCGCGACCGATCCCTTCGCGTCTACCAAGCGTCCGCCCTCTACCGTTATCGTTAACGGGGAATCGATTTTCCCGATGCCGGCAACCGAACCGTCGACGACGATTTCGCCGGAAGCCGTTCCAAGGAGCGGCGCGATGTAAGCTTCGCCGGAAGGCAAATTGCCCGATTCGCCCGGGTTCAAGTACATCCCCGTACTCGGAATGCCGCTTGCGCCGTCGATCGAGAAACGCAATATTTTCCCGTCCTTCTCGATACGAACCTGGCGCCCTCTCGTCAATATTTCCGTCACTTTCTCGGTTCTTTCCTTCACTTGCTCATAATCGGCCGAAATCGCGCCTTCCACCAGCATATCTTCCGTAATGCCCGGCATCGTCGCTACCCGGACGCCGGCCGCGGCGGCGTTCTTCCGGGCCTTCGTATGCGTAAGCGAGAACTCCGTCGCGCACACGACGACGTTCGCCTGCTTCATCGCTTCCGCAATCGGGGCAGGCGGCTCCTCGCCGTCTCGTTGGCGTTCCGCCATGACCATAAGAATGGACTCGGATCCTATTCTCCGTCCCGCTTCGCATAACGCTTCCGCGATTTCTTTTTTCAACCGGTCGCAGACGACCAAAAGCGTCTCGTTCTCCTGCAAAGCTAAACATTGCCGCAATAAATTGATGCCGACTTCCACGTATTGCGCATCCATGACCGTCATCTCCTTACATTTGTTTTCATCCGTCATACGAATTCGGATACGACTTTCGCGACGAGCGAATTGGACAGAATCACCGGCAGTCCCGACCGGCGCTCGACGATCTTCTTATAATCCTCGATATATCCCATACAGTCAAGGAGAATCATCTCAGCCCCCTGGCGCACCAATTCGTCCGCCGCAGCCTCGAAGCCGCTCTCCTCCGAACCGTAGGGAGACGCCGCCGCGTAAACGGGAGCGATGCCGCTTGCGCGCCAATGGTCCGCGAGCGAATCCTCCTGCTCCAGCAACGGGACAATAATGCCTAGCGTTCGGTTCGCGGCAATGGAGGAGACCGCCGCCCGAATGACGCGATCCGGTTCGACGAGAACGGCCTTGCGCGTATGCAACTCTTCAAAGGTGCCCGTGCATAGCACCAAGATGATGCCGCAGCCCGTCTCCTCCAATAAATCGATCTTGTCCTGCAGCAAAGGCTCGATTTTCGCGCCGGACAAAACGACCGATTCGCCCGATAACAATTTGGTTGTCAGAAACTCGTCATTGCCTTCGGGCGCGAAATGGCGAGCGATGTCCTGAGCGGTCATTCCGTCCAATGCGCCGGCCTGAACAATTTCGGCCTTCTCCCCGATATATTTCTCCAAAATCGGACCGACATCGGAACGGGGGGCTTGGCCGATCGTGACCGCACCTAATTTTTTCATCGTGATTCCGCGTTCCCTTTCGTTTGCAAAATTTTCATCGAGCCGTACAGCCGCTCCAACAGCGCAAATTCTTCTTCATCGTAAAATTTGCAAATGCCGTTCGTAAACTCTTTCGCGACTTCAATCGCAAAGCGGGCCGCAGCGGCGATATCCACCTCATGGCTCGCTCCCGTTCCGCAGCCCGGCACCGCCGATTGCGCGGTGATCGCCACGCCGACCACCGGCGCTGACGTGGCAACGGCAGGCTGCATAATGCTGTTGAAATGAAACAACCCGTTTCCGTACGGCGTAATATCCTGCATCGTAATCGGGAAGGTGACCGGCAAACTCGCGGTGGTCATTTCCATAATTCGCAGCAAATCTTCGCTTACGCGCAAAATATAGCCTTCCTTCGCCGTGGGGGAAATGGCAATTCCTTTATGGTTAATCAAGCGGTTGCCTTTGGACGTGTCAATGGACAACAGCGCGTCCATTTCTTCCGTGACCTGGAAGCGGTTCATCGTTTCGTCGTCCACCGGCGAATCCATAAAGTCGACGGGTACATGCGGCTGTGTCGGCGCATCCGGGCATATATGAGTCGTGATGATAACGTCTCCCTTCAACCGGTCGCCGTTCACGGCCATTTCGGCAAGCTTTAAAGCGGCGGCCAAGGCGGCGACGGCTCCGTCGGCATCGGAGACCATCCCGATACGGCTCGGACGGGCGCCGATCCCTCCAAGCTGCCCCAGGATGCCGAGCGTAGGCGCCGAGCCTCCGCCCGATTTGCCTTCCGTGCCGGGGATCTCGATCTTCACGAAATCGGTCTTCCCTTTATCGCCCTGCACCGTCTCTACCGTGACGTTCGCTTCCGGGTAAGGCGCGAATAACGCTTTGACCCGGTCCCCTGACACATATGCGCTATCGATGGTTTCGTATACTGTCAATGTCTGTTTCAATGTCATGGCTTACAAACTCCTTTTATAAGTAAATACGGAAAAATGCGAATCGGGGCATAAACCTTCCCTCTACAATATATACGATAAAATCGGCTTGCCGACAATCTCCTCGATCGGTTGCAGCAGCTTCCGATTGCGCATCGTCGCCCCCAAAATCAAGTTATGCCTCGGTACGGCGATAACGGCAACATTCCGGCCCCTACCGATCCGGGCCGATTCCAGCGGCAACCCGCTCTCGGCATCGAAGGTCATGATCAAGTCCGGAAACGTGGCGATCCGTTCGCCGCGAGCCTCGAGCGTCATGTATTCGTTCCAGAACGTCATCTCGAGCGAACCGATCTTGACGAATCCTACATCGAACCCTCCGGTCGTCCGCAGCTCGAATTCGGTCACTTGCCCGACGTCCACCAAACGTCCGCCCAGCAGAGAGGCGACCGCTTCCACGGCCTGCAACCCTTGATGCGATTGCATCGCTTGTCCGATGCGAATCGCTTGGCTGATCGCGCCGGGACATCCGTTCTCCTTCACATACGACACTTGCACCGGATTCCGCGCCACCGCGATCATGCCGCCCGCTTCGACGGAAGCTTGTCTTACAAGCGTTGATACATGTTCTACCGAACCGGAAGCGCATAGTTCGGTATAACGTTTGCCCTTGCCGCCGGCTGCGCCTTGCACGGAAACGTAGGACTCCAGTTCCGACAGATTCATGGAACCCATGCTTCCCGTCGGATGCGCGCGGCCGTTGCACGGCGCGTCCAGCACCGGCATTCCCGTTACGGCGGATTGAAACCAGCCGTTCACCGTCGTGCTCGCACCGTTTTCGTTTGTAATCATCGCCGATATGTTATGGCCCAACTTGTCCGTCAATAACTCCAAAGCCCTTATATAATGGACCGGCTTCACATATTGATCGGCAGCGGCCGGCGCCCCTACCGCAGAGACCGTTACCACCCAATCGTCATCGTTCATTTCGTCGATGGTGAAAAGCTGCGGATGTCCTACTTCCAATGCGAGCCTGCCAAGCTGTAGCCCTTCCTCGATCGGGCCTCCTCCGCCGCCTCCGAGCACGGCTCCGCCCAGCACAGCCGCTTCCATCATTTTTTCATCGATTTCAATGATCGCCAACTTGGCTCACCTTACCCTTTCTTCATGGAGAATACGGAACTGAAGAAGTTGTATAACGCATCCCCGGCGATAAAGCCTGCGGCCAGAATGCTGATCGGCGCTTCCGCCGCTTCTCCCTTCCACTTCGTAATGATCGTGCGGATCAGCAATCCGGCAAGCACCGCCCAGCCCGCTTCCGGATACGTGAGCAGCAAACCGGTCGAGAAGAGAATTCCCAATTGGCGTCTTTGCCCGCCAAGCCATTGCAGCAAAGCGCCCGGGATGGCCCAAATCAGCAATTCTTTCGCGATATCGCCCGAAACTCCCGCTTCGATCGTCGCCGCATATACCTTGTCCACCGGCGGCACCAAATCTTGCGCAAAATAGTGATTATACGTGAACAACACAACAATCAGCGCAATGCCGAACGCGATCATGGCACTCGTAAACTGCTGTCTCCGCCCGTCCTTCTCGAATTCGGGATCGCTGCCGTTGCCGCGGAGAATGTAACCTGCCTTCAAATCGAAGCCCATATCCGCAAAGGCCGGTCCGGTCGCCGCACTAAAGCCGACAAGCAGAGCCAAAGCCGTCGGCGGGAAGCCGATGAGCAAACCGATGATCAATGTGATAAGCGCCACGGCGAAAGCCGGGAACCAACCGGAATGCATCGCCGAGATTCCGACGATCAATTCATGGACATACGCCATAAATGCGGCGAAAATAATAAATCCGATAAACATGCCTACGGACATTTCGGTAATGAGGCCGCCAATCACCGCAACGATCAGCGAAACGATAAGATATAGTACGAATCCGACGATCAGGGAACAGGATGTTTCCGTTTTGGACTTTCTTTCCATGCTGTGCTCTTGTGCGCTTCCCTCTGCGGTTGCACTTGCGTCCCCATCGTCTTTCTTTTTCTTCTTCATAATGATCATCGTAACCTGGATCAGAGCCACCAGGCCGGCACCGATCATAAATCCGTGCGGAATGTACGAATCGGTCAGATCCACGCCCAACACCGGCATGGAATATCCTTTAATCAACAGGCCGATGCCGAACATGGCGAGCGCCCATACATTCCCGATAAACGCGACGCCGAAAGCGGACATCGGGATCCCGAATATGGAGCCGGCCACGCCGCCGGCAATGCCGAGACCCAGCAATCCGGCTCTCTTCCCGCCCTTATCGCCGGCGAAAATCGATTCCGCGGTCGCTCTTCCGTCAGGCCAAGTGCCGCTTGCGGGAAAAATATCCGTATTAAACAGCCTGTACAACATAAACGAATCGACGAACATCGCCAGAGCCGCACCGATCAACATCGGCATAATCAATTCCGTCTTGCCGAGAATGAACGGAATCCCGATCGGGATAAGCAAGCTGTTAGCCGCACCGTACGTAGCCGAAGAGATGGCTGTCTGAATCAGATTTTGGCGGTGAATGGACCGGTACTTGCGAAAAATCGCAACGGGAATCCGTGCGATCAACATAGCCAAGAGCGCCCCTATAATCGAGGTGCTGGCCGTAATCCCCAACGTGACAATCAATTGCATCCCGATGAGCGCGCCCAGAACCGCAGTGGCGACCGTCAGCAATAGCGTGAACGGTTCGATCGCTTTTGGATGTTTTCCGTGCTTAGTCTGTTTTTCCATGTCTCTTCCCCTTCTATTAGTAAATATTAAAAAATTATATGCATAATTATGCACTTTGTCATTAGCAAAGCCTTCCAATGAATACCGCTAATTCCCATATTATCCGACTTCGGCCTATTCGCTATTCACCCGTACCCGATACAAAGACACATTGATTAATTTTTTTTATTACTTTTATCTTAACGTTCTATTGGATTTATCATTATGCATAATGTAAGATAATCTTACAACGTGAGAAGGAATTCTCACAACGTGAACCCGACCGGGCGAAATCTTTGTATTATTAAGGAGGAGCACGCATGACCATCACTCAACAAGCTCAAACGGAAAATTTTACGGCAGCCAAACAATATGTGAATGAAGTTTTCGAGACGGTAAAGAAACGCAATCCGAACGAGAACGAATTCCACCAAGCCGTCAAAGAAATATTGGATTCCCTCGTCCCTGTATTCGCGAAACAACCTAAATATATGAACCATGCTATTTTGGAACGGATCGTAGAACCGGAGAGAGTCATTTCGTTTCGGGTTCCTTGGCTGGACGATCAAGGCAAAGTCCAGGTCAACCGCGGATTCCGCGTTCAATTCAACAGTGCGATCGGACCTTACAAAGGCGGCATCCGTTTCCACCCTTCCGTCAATGCCAGCATCATCAAGTTCCTCGGATTCGAACAAATTTTTAAAAATTCCTTGACCGGACAACCGATCGGCGGCGGCAAAGGCGGTTCGGACTTCGATCCGAAGGGCAAATCGGATAATGAAATTATGCGGTTTACGCAAAGCTTTATGACAGAACTGTATAAATATATCGGACCGGATACGGACGTTCCTGCCGGCGACATCGGGGTAGGCGCAAGAGAAATCGGATATATGTTCGGACAATATAAACGCATTCGCGGCGGCAACGAAGCGGGCGTGCTGACAGGGAAAGGCATCGTCTACGGCGGAAGCTTGACGAGAACGGAAGCGACAGGTTACGGTTGCGTATACTTCGTCGAAGAGATGCTGAAATCGAAGGACTTGAGCCTGGACGGCAGCACCGTCGTCGTGTCCGGATCGGGCAACGTCTCCATCTATGCGATCGAGAAGGCTCAGCAACTGGGCGCGAAGGTCGTTGCATGCAGCGATTCGAACGGATATATTTACGACGAGAACGGCATCGACCTGGCTACGGTCAAAAGACTGAAAGAAGTCGAGCGCAAGCGGATTAAAGAATATGTGAACGAGCATCCGCATGCCGTTTACACGGAAGGCTGCGAAGGAATCTGGACGATTCCTTGCGATATCGCGCTTCCTTGCGCAACGCAAAACGAAATTGACGAGCGATCGGCGCAAATTCTGGTCGATAACGGAGTCAAAGCGGTTGCGGAGGGCGCGAACATGCCTTCTACGCTGGAAGCGATCGAAGTGTTCCTGAACAATAACGTTCTGTTCGGGCCTGCGAAAGCGGCGAATGCCGGCGGGGTTGCCGTATCCGCATTGGAAATGGCGCAGAACAGCATGCGATATTCCTGGACGTTCGAGGAAGTCGATGCGAAATTGCATCAAATCATGAAAAATATTTACGATAACAGCGTGAAAGCGTCCGAAGAGTACGGCTATGCCGGCAACTTGGTCGTCGGCGCCAACATCGCGGGCTTCTTGAAAGTGGCCGACGCTATGCTGGCACAAGGCGTTGTGTAGTCTATATCGAAACTTGAACCGCCCCTCCATGTCTTGCATGACATGACGAGGGGCGGTTTTGCGATGGTCGGTTCCTCACTTTGATAGGAATAATGTCGTCCTGCCTGCGAAAGCGGGGATCTATCCTGCATAAAATACAACATTTCACATCCTCCCCATATATTCATGATGCCTATGTTGTAGTTTTTACAGCATGCTGGTGGCAAAACGGGCTATCGTGCCCTTTTATCGGCGATAATGTTGTACAAAGTGCAGCATAAATGCTCTTTATATGCCTTTATATCCCTCATTATGTTGTATTCCGTACAACATGTGCGGCCCCATTCGTCGGTTTAGGGAAATGAACGGTGCACAAGACCGTATTTTGACCCGATGCCACGGCGCGATCGGCCTGAGAATGTATCCGGTTTGCGGAGCTCATCCCTTGGCGCCGCGCCATCGGCCTGAAACGCAACAAAACATTCCATGCATCGCTAGTGATGAATGACGCTTTTCCTCCGGCGTCCGCTACACTTGGTCGGCTGCCCCCAGCTTGATCAGAATTCTCCGCTTGCGGTACAGCATTTTCCCTGTTTCGGCTACATCCTCCACCGTCGATTTATTCAGAAACGCGCCGAATACCATGCCGGCGACCGGAATCATCTGGAACAGCTTTTTCCAACCGAAGTTGTCGACATACGCCGTAATCGTTTCCCTCCAGCCTTGAAGCTGCGAGACGACCTGCTGATGGCGCAGCTCGCCGTCGAAAGACGCCAGCTCGTCCAAAATCGCCTGCTTGCCGACAATATCCGAAGAAGAGAACTGCAAGCATTTGACGATAAAGACACGTTCGGCTTGATCGTTCGGGTCGAAGCCGTAGCAGATGGCGGTTTCCTGCAATACTTTGAGCGAGAGCCCGAGCAAGGCGGGAATATCGATGGCGAGCGTAAACAAACCGCCGAAGCCTGTCGTAGCCCCTTGGAAAAAGGCCATATTTTTGCGCGAATGCTGCAATTCCGCCGCCGTCCTATCCATCGCGCCGAGCGGTAAAGAATGCGCATTATCCAACGTTACCGCATCCGCTTGCCCATAGGTTTGCCTCGCCTGACGCTCCAACTGCCGCAATATGCCGTTCTCATTGACCAAGTATCGGCCGCCGGTCTGTACGTAAGCGCCGATCTCGTCGATGATTTGCCCGATTTTGTCCTGCAAAAATTTCGGCGTCAACCGGTCCAACAGAACGAACGGCAATCGGCCAAGCTTCTCCCAGAACCACAAATCCCGCTGCTCTATCTCCCACTTCTCGACGACGGCAAGCTCCCGCATGAGCTCGGTTTGCGATTCATTGTACATGTTCGTCTTCCTTTCCTTCCGGAATCTATAACACTGAATACGATATGAAACCGACGCCGTTTCAATACGCTTGGGAAGGATAGTTCTCCGTCCTTTATGCAACAATATAACGAAAAGGAAATCGTTGGGGGCGCCGGGACGCGATGAAAAACATTTGGTTTCTTTACATAACGGACTTAAAACATATCGTACGAAATTGGGCAGCGGCAGTCATCCTGTCCGGGCTCGCCATCCTGCCTTCTCTTTACGCCTGGTTTAATATCGAAGCGTCATGGGACCCTTACGGCAACACCCGAGGCATCGCAATCGCGGTGGCCAACAACGACCGGGGAGCAACCATACTGGATAGGCCCATCAATATCGGGAAAGAAATCGTCGCTTCGTTGCGGGAGAACCGGCAAATCGGCTGGACGTTCGTGGACGAGGAAGAAGCGTTATCCGGCGTCAAGCATGGGACGTACTACGCCAGCATCGTCATTCCCGAGGAATTCTCCGGACGAATCGCCACGGTGCTGTCCAACGAACCGGTCAAGGCGGAAATTTTCTATTATGTCAACGAAAAAATTAACGCCGTCGCTCCGAAAATCACATCCAAAGGTGCCTCGAACATTATCGATCAAGTTAGCTCCAATTTTGTGAAAACGGCCAACGGGGCCATTTTCAGAGCTTTTAACGAACTGGGCGTTGAATTGAAGAACGAATTGCCGACGATCGAAAAGGTAAAAAATTTGGTCTTTCGCCTGGAGGCTTCCTTTCCCGAAATCAATCGCACGGTGAGTACGGCGTTGAACGACGTCACTAAAGCGAATCAAATCGTCGGCGAAGCGCAGGCCAATCTCCCCGCGATCGTCGAGATCGGCAAAAAGGCGGAGAACTTCTCGCGCGGCCTAAGCCAGCTTCTCGGGTACAGCCGGGAAGGAGTCGAGGCCATATCCCCTTATATCAAACAGGATCTCGGGTCGCTGCAGCAAACCGCGCTCGCGATGGCGCAAGTCGCCTCGATCCTCCGCGACGCCAATACGGACCCGTCGCTTGCCGTTCAGGTGTTGGATCAAGCCGCAAGGCGGCTGGGCACGGCTATAACGTTAGCAGACGGGCTGAGCGGCTGGTTCGACAGGCTGAACCGCTACACGCCGGGCGCTCCGTTCACCTCCGTGACGAATAAGCTGCAGCAGATCCGAACGAGACTGGAGCAGCAGCAAACGATCGCAGCGGAACTGAAGGACGCCATCGGCCGCGGAGAAGCCGCCTCCGCCGAGCTCGTCGACCGGTTCGAGCGGCTCGCCGAGGAAACGGCGGCGCTGACCGGCGACTTGCTGGACCGGTACGATCGCGAAATCAAGCCGAAAGTGCTTGAGGGGCTGGGAAACGCCAAGAATGCGGTCGATTCGGCGCAATCCCTGCTTGCGGGGGCGCTTGCCCGGGTGCCGGACGCAGACCAAATCTTGAAGGACGCTTCCCGGATTCTAGCGATAGGACAAGATGAGATTGCGGCCATTCAAAAAGAACTGCCCTTCGTCCAAGCGAAAATAAAAGATATCGCGGACAAAATGAGGGCGTTACAAGCGCGAGGAGAAATTGAAGAGATCATTTCGTTGTTAAAGCATAATTTTGAAAAAGAGAGCGAGTTTTTCGCCGAGCCCGTCGTTTTGAAAGAAACGAAACTATACCCGATTCCGAACTACGGTTCGGCGATGTCGCCGTTTTTTACGACGCTTTCGTTATGGGTAGGCGCTTTGCTCCTCGTCTCCTTGCTGACGGTGGACGTCCATAACGGAAGCAAGCCGTTTACCAACGTGCAAATCTATTTCGGAAGATACTTCACCTTCGCAACGATCGCCTTATTGCAGGCGCTGTTCGTCACGCTCGGCGATATTTACTTGTTGGGCGCATACGTGCTGAACAAGATATGGTTTATCGGCTTCGGATTGCTGCTTAGCCTCGTATTCATGTTGATCGTATATACGCTGGTATCGGTGTTCGGCAATGTCGGCAAAGCGATGGCGATCGTGCTGCTCGTGCTGCAGTTGGCCGGCTCCGGCGGCACGTTCCCGATCCAGGTGACGCCGCCTTTTTTCCAAGCCATTTATCCCTATTTGCCGTTTACCTACGCCATTAGCATGATGCGGGAAGCCGTCGGCGGCATCCTGTGGGATATTGTGTGGCGCGACTTGATCATGATGGCGGTCTACGCGGGAATCGCGCTCGTGATCGGCCTGGCGCTTAAAACGCCGATCAACAAAGCAAGCGCCCGCTTCGTTCGCAAGGCGAAGGAGAGCGGGCTGATCCATTAAGCGTTATTCCGCTAGTTCGATGCGGAACGCATATATCCGGGCAGTCTGACGACGGCTACGGCCAGCCCTGCCAGCCCGAATGTCAGCAGCACGAGTACCGGCCCCATGACGTCGCCGATATGGGCGCCGTGCGCCATGACATTCTGCAAGGAATGCTGCGCCCAATATTGCGGCGTGAAATGGCCGATCGTTTGAACGAATGGCGGCATCAGGTAAGAGGGCATCCACAATCCGCCAATCATCGCGCCGCCCGTCGCAATGAGCTGGGTGGTCACCATGGCCGCACCCTCGCCGGGGACGATGAACGACAAGCCTAGCCCAATGCCGGTTCCTGCAATGCTTAACGCCGCGACGATGATCGCGAGCGCCGCCACGTCTCCCAAATTCAAATGGTAGACGAAATGCCCGAAAGCGAACAGGACGACGCATTGCGCGATCACGGTCAGCACGAACGGAACCCACATGCCGATCAAGTACTGAAGCGGCTTGACGGCCGTGCTGCGGACTCTTGCCAGCAGCCCGTTCTTCTTCTCTTCGAAAAACCGCCGCGACATCGTAATCATAATGAAAAATACGAACATCACCGTCATGCCCGGGACGAGTTGAGCGATCACATCCACGCGCTCGGACGATGTTGGCACATGATCGATACGGATGGGAGAAGCCAGCGTTTGCTCCGCTTGGGCTTTCGTCTCTCCTTTGGCGATCAGCGCATGGGACAGTTTCTGTTCACGGTATTCATTGGAGATGCCGTTCAATATCGCTTGGATTGGCGCAAGAGAAGATTGGGCCGCAGGATCCTCGTACAGTTGAATGCCCGCCACTTCCCCCTTCTTCATGGCTGTTTCAAAGCCGCTTGGAATGACCAGAACGGCCGAGAACTGCCCTTGCTTGATACGGTCGATCTGGTCGTTCAAGCTGGCTGCTTCCTCCAGGCTCACTGTCATCGCCTGTCCCACTTGGCCGAGGAACGCCCGCGACGCCTCCGTTCCGTCTTGGTCAACGGCTTGAATCTCAATCGAAAAAGAATCATTGGAGCCGACGCCGAACACCGTTCCGAACATAACAATAAACAAGATCGGCATCAGCAGCAGGAAGAAGAAGCTGCGCTTATCTTTCCGTATGAGCTTTAATTCTTTGACAATAATCGCCTTCATCTCTATTCTCCTTCCCCTAGTCTCTCAATGCGGTTCCAGTGACGCGCAGAAAGACGCTTTCCAGCGACGGCCTAACCACTTCCAATTGCTTGACATCCCATCGTTGCTGCGACGCTTGCCCCAATAGCCGCTGCATAACCGTACCGACCCGCTCGGTTTCCAGAACCCATCCCGAGCCTTCCTTGTGCGCATGGAACACATCCGGATCGTGCGGCGGCTCGCTCAAGCCGGCCGCTTCCAAATAAATCGCCTTGCGGCCGTAGCGTTCGAGCAATTCGCCCAGCGGACCGATCGCTTTCACCGAACCTTGGTCCATAATCGCCACTTCGTCGCACAGCGCTTCCACTTCTTCCATATAGTGCGTCGAGTAAATGATCGTCACGCCTTCCCGGTTCAACTCCCGGATCAAATCGAAAATATGATTGCGCGACTGCGGATCGATGCCCACGGTCGGCTCGTCGAGAATGAGCAGCTTCGGCCGGTGCAGCAATGCCGCGGCGATGTTGATGCGCCTTTTCATCCCGCCGGAGAAAGTCTGCACCTCCTGCTTGGCCCGTTCCGACAACCCTGTTCTCTCCAGCACATCGTAAATGCGCCGTTTCAATTCATTGCCGCGAATGCCGTATGTTTGCCCAAAAAATTCGAGATTGTCGTAAGCACTCAGCTTCTCGTACAGCGTAATCTCTTGCGGCACATAACCGATGTAACGGGAGACCGCATCGGGGTTCTCCGTCATTTCGCGTCCGAACAATCGGGCAGACCCGCCGTCCGCTTTCACGATTCCCGTCAATATTTTCATTGTAGTCGATTTCCCGGCCCCGTTCGGTCCGAGAAAACCGAAGGAAGTTCCCGCCTTGAGCGAGAAGGTTACGTCTTGAAGCGCTTGTTTCTTGGCATACGATTTGCGCAAGTTCGAAACTTCCAAAATCGTTTCCGCGGCCGATTGAATCGTTGCCTGTGTCATGATCTTTCCCCCTTCATACTCCATTTCTTTTCCACAAATAAAACGAATAACAACCGAAATAAGATATAAATAGGCCAAGTATAAAGAAAGCTAGCACAATTCCGTAATCTTGACCGGATACCTCGTTGCTAATCAGCTCTCTTACGCCGTATCGAATCACCGCATAGATCGCAATAAAGAGCAGTAAAAGCCCGTATTTTTGCCATTTGTTCCGATCCGCCATTTCCTTTCTTTTGACCCTGACATAATAGCGAAAATAACCGACAAGCAATCCGATGACGAAAATCAGCATAAAGAAATAAAATAAAGGCTGGCGGTCGGCCAAAGCTTTGACCGTTGTCGCGAGAAACACGATGCAGAGAATGGAAAATACGAGACCATAATAATAGATCGACCTGTTTCTCAAGGTACCCGCCTCCTTCCGGATGATCAAATCGGTGATCCTTCCCGCCCGCAAAACCGGACCCTTAAGATAATTTACGGTCCAGAATATAGGCGCACAACCGAACGAGCAAGTATGCGGCCAACCAACTGAGCGCCATGCAAGCCGGTACGATCCATGAGAACGGGAACCAAATCGCCTTCCCCTCCGACAATAATAAGTTGTCCGCATCGGACCATCCGAAGCCGGGTGCCCAGTAGATAAAGCTCATTCCGCTCATAATGACGACCCAAAGAAGCGGAGTCAGCGGACGAAGGGAGCTATACTGCGAAAGGCATGTTACCATTCCAAGCGCGATAATAAGCGGGCTAAATCCGGCAGGAAGAATGAGCCAATTGATTCCCGCCACCATGAAACCGCCTACTTCGGCAAGCGTATGATGTCCGAGCGTCACCGCGATAAACAAGGCATATACCGATAGGATCGCATAGGCGGCAACAAGGATCGCGATCGTCCGCAGCCATGCGCCGAACCATTTGGCTCCCGCGAGGCTAAGGCGCGAGTACGGCAAAGTCAGCCACCATCCGTGCGTCTCGTTCTCCCATTCCCTCTTCGCCGTTCCGAAACCGAAAAAAAACATCATATACGGGAAACCTGTCGTAACAAACCAAAGCCCTCCCAGCCGCAGTTCGTCCTGGAGGGCATAATAAACGGTTGCCCCGATGCCGATAGCGACCAACAGCAATAAATAAACGATCCACCACCACTTCGCGACCGACGGCCGCTGCTGCTTCCTCCGGCTTCCCTTCCATTTGAATTCATGGCGTACAAGCGCCCAAAACGTTCCGGTCGAATTCAATGTTTCCACTCCTTCTTATACAAAGTCCGAAAGACGTCATGCAACGATCCGTATTCCGCCCGCAAATCTTCCGTCTCCCCCGACCAAATGGCTCGACCTTGATTCATCATGACCGTATAGTCAAACAGCCCTTCGACTTCCCGAATATCATGCGTGCTGATCAATACCGTCTGATCGCGTTCTTCCAAATAATCGATCAAACCGGAAACGATGGCTTCCCGGGAAATAACGTCGATTCCCGCAAACGGTTCGTCCAGAATGACGAGCGGCACTTCGCGCGCCAAACAAAGAATAAGCATCACCCTGGCTTCCTGTCCGCGGCTCATCCCTCCGACTCTCATCTCGATTTCGATATCCATGAATCCCGCTAATTTCTGCGCCTGATCCATGCGGAAGCCGGGCAGGAACGATTGCCCCCATTCGAATGCCTGCAGAACGGTATGGTTGGGGTACCACCGGGCCCGGTCCGGCAAATAAGCGATGCCGCGGTTCGTTTGCCAGCCTGCGGGTTGCCCCAGCACTGCGAGTTTCCCTTGGTCCGGCTTGACGAGCCCGGTAAGCGTACGGAAAAATGTCGATTTCCCGCAGCCGTTCGGGCCGAGGATGCCGGCGATTCTCCCGGTCGGAATGACGATATCCAATCCGTCGAGCGCCTTTTTGTTGCCGTAACGCTTTGTCACCTGTTCGGAAACAATGATGGGCTGCGTCATGATGGTGTTCCTCCCTTATCCGAATCATAGTTTTGCTCAATATATTTTTGAATGTCGGCCCAGGACAGCCCCAGACTCTTCATCTGATCCAGAAACGTATCGATATACCTTGCGGCAAGATCTTGCCGGAACGATTGGACGCGCTCGAGCGATGAGGTAACATACGTCCCCTGTCCCCGCCGCTTCTCCGTTAAGCCGTCCCGCTCCAATTCCTGATAGGCACGCATAACGGTGTTCGGATTCATCCGCAGTTGCTGCGCCAATTCCCGTACCGAAGGCATCTTCTCTCCCAATTCGATCTCCCCTTTTGCGATCGAGCTTCTCACTTGATCCAATATTTGTTCGTATAACGGTTGACTGAAGTCGATTCGGAATCGAAGCGAGCCAACCCGTTGTTCTTCCATGGCCGTTCCTCCTGTCTCACCGCATCGTCGACATCGGTGATTTAAGTGTATTATATCACTTAATACACTTAATGCAAGCAGGAAATTTGCTGAAAATAAGAACAACGCCCCCGGCTTCATGGCCAAGAGCGTTGTTATACGGCACAGCATTCAATAATGCTTCGTTTGAAGCTGGCTCAAACTTTTAAATTCATATCCCTGTTTCCGCGCGTCGTCAATCATTTGGCCCAAAGCCTCGGCATTATCCTTGGAGACGGAATGGAGCAGAATGACCGCGCCCGGATGAAGCTGCGCCATGACACGGTCATACGCATAACGCCAGCCTCTTTGATCCTGGGTATCCCAATCTTTGTAGGCGATCGACCAGAACACGTTAGTATAACCTTGTTCCCGGCTCACCTTGAGCGTCCTTTCGCTAAAAATTCCTCTGGGCGGGCGCAGGAAAGGCATCTCTTGCTGGCCGGTGACGCTCGCAACCGCTTGTTTGACGCGGGCCAGTTCCTCGGCGATTCGCTCGTCCGACACCTGCGTCATGTCCGGATGGCTCCAGGAATGATTGCCGATCAAATGGCCTTCCGCGGTCATCCGCTTCAATAGATCGGGCTGATCCTTCACGTAATGCCCGGTTACGAAAAAAATCGCCGGTGCCTTCTTCGCTTTCAGCACATCCAAAATGTTGGCCGTATACCCGTTTTCATAACCGTTATCGAACGTGAGATACAATTCTTTCTGCGACGTATCCCCGAGAAAAATCGCTTGATGCTTTTGCAATATATCCTTGAATCCTTCCTCGTTGATCGAAGCCGGGCTGCCGTTGCCGCCTCTTTTAAAACCGAAGTGGTAAGCTCCGTCCGCCCGGGCGGCAGCCGTCCCTTGCAGCGATATGAGCAACCCGCATATGGCGGCGAACGCAATCCATGCCAGTTTCCGTTTTCTCACCGTTTCACTCCTATTCCATCATTGGTTATTGTTATCATTAGCGAAATGTTCGAGTTATATCCCTTGCGCTTCAACCCAAAAATATGTCCATCGATTCCAAAAAAGCGACATTTTGGAGAGCGGCGGATCCTTATATGATGAAGTCATGAAAGATCGAAGTTGAATCTTTCAACATCGAAATAGGGGGTAACGAGATGATGAAGAAAGTGTACAAGAGTTTGTCGAGCATGCTGCTCATGCTCGCAGTCGTCGCGCTTGTCGCCGCGGGATGCGGCGGCAAAGATGCGGGCAGCGGGAACGGCTCGGCGCCGGATACAAACGCCGGTAGCGGAGGCGGAGGCGGAACGACGCAAATTTTGTTCTGGAGCCCGTTCTCCGGCTCCGACGGCCCGTTCATGAAAAAAATCGTAGATCAATACAACGCTTCGCAGGATCAGTATAAGGTCAATTTCGTCATTCAGCCGAACGGCGAATATTACAAGCAGTTGGATGTCGCTCTCAGTTCGTCCAAAGAGCGCCCGGATTTGATGATTATGCATGTCGATACGGTGCCGACTTACGTCAACAAGGGGCAATTGCAGCCTCTGGACGACATTGCGGCGTCGGCGGGCATCAATAAGGAAGATTATGTCGAGGCGCCGGTCGAATACGCCACCATCGACGGCAAATGGTACGAAATCCCGCTCGATATTCATCCGCTCGTCATGTATTACAATAAGGATCTGTTCGAGCAAGCGGGAATCCAAAACCCGCCGACAAACCGGGAGGAATTCGAATCCGCCGTGGAGAAACTGACCGATAAAGACAAGGGCGTATACGGATATGTGCTGCCGACCTTATGGCCGCAGCAGTTTATCTTCCCGACCCTCGTCTGGCAGAACGGCGGCGAGCTGTGGAACGGCAGCGACGTCGCTTACAATTCCCCGGAAGCGGTTGAAATGGTGCAATGGATGCGCAGCCTGGTCGATAAAGGATACTCGCCGGGCAATGTACAGCAGGACGGAGAGAATACGTTGTTCCTGCAAGGCAAAAACGCGATTCAGTTCAACGGCCCTTGGATGAAATCGCAATTCGACGAAGCCGGCCTGAACTACGGGGTTGCGCCGGTGCCGCAAATCGGCAAAGCGAAGCAGGCCGTATTCGCCGGTTCGCACGGTTTCGTCATTCCGAAAGATCTTGCCGATGAGAACAAAATTGCCGGCATCGGCGATTTTCTGAAATATGTCGCAACCAATTCGATGGATTGGGCGGCATCCGGCCAGGCGCTCGCCGCCAAACCGATGCTCGAAAGCGAAGAGTTCAAGCAGCTTGAAGTGCAAAACAATATCGCATCCAGCTTCTCCTACGTCCAATTCGCGCCGAACGTGCTGAATTGGGGGACGATTTCCGAGCCGATCTGGGGCGAGCTGAACAATGCGCTGCTCGGCAAGAAAGACGCGCAGCAAGCGATGGACGACGCCGCGGCGAAATCGAGACAAGCGATGAAAAATTAAAGCAGCGCAAATGCAGGGCACGGTGGAAGACGGGAATCCGATGAGACGCTCCCGTCTTTCTCTCTACCTTCATAAGGAGGGATTCTCATTGAAAAGCACGCTGCAATCTCGCTTGACTTCTACTTTATTCGTTCTGCCGTATTTGCTTTGTTTCGCGGCTTTCCTGCTCTTCCCGATCTTGTACGGCTTCTATATTAGTTTGCATCATTTCGAATTGTTATCCGTAACGCATCAGTTTGTCGGGTTCGAGCATTACCTGAAAATTTTCACCCCAGGCACGTATTTGAACAGCATTTTCTTCGACGGCCTATGGGCGACGGCGCAGTTCGTCCTCTATTCCGTTCCGCTGCTCATTATCGTCGGGCTGGGGCTGGCGCTGCTCGTCAACCGCCTTCCCGGCAAAATCCGCGGCTTGTTCCGCACGTTCTACTTTATGCCGTATGCCATCTCCGCTTCGGTCATGGCTGTCATATGGCTCATGATATTCGATACGAACGCAGGCTTTCTCAACAGCTTGCTCGGAAAAATGAACATTCCCCCGGTTCCGTGGCTGACCGACCAGCCTTGGGCTTGGGTTTCGCTCGTCTCCACAACGCTGTGGTGGACGATCGGATTCAATATGATCATTTTCATTAACGCTTTGAACCAGGTTCCCGACGATTATTACGAAGCGGCTTCGATCGACGGCGCGAACGCCTGGCATAAATTCGCGCGGATTACGCTGCCTTCCATCCGGCCCGTCATGCTGTTCGTCATGGTCACTTCCACGATCGCTTCGTTCAACATTTATGCGCAGCCGTTTCTATTGACGCGGGGCGGACCCGGCGATTCGACCAAAGTGCTGCTGATCAACGTGCTCGATCAAGCGTTCATTCGGAAGGAAATGGGCTCCGCTTCCGCCATGGCCATTCTAATGGCGATATTAATTATGATCGTCTCGGTCGTTCAATACCGTCTCACCTATGCCCGGAAGGAGGATGCATAATGAGAAAAGCCAACACGTTTCTATGGGTACTGGCAGCGATCATCATCGCCGCCGCATTTCTTCTCCCGCTCGTTTGGATGCTGTCCACTTCCTTCAAAAACGATTTCGAAGCGCTGGCGGGGAAAATGAACTTCATTCCGAACAAACCGACGCTGCAAAATTACATCCTCGGATTGAACGGCGAGCTAATGAACGTGCCGATATTACGCTGGATCGGCAACTCGTTGTTCGTCGGAATGGCGGGAACCGGAATCGTGCTGTTGTTCGATTCGATGGCGGCTTTCGCCTTGGCGCGGCTTACCGACCTCCCGTTCCGCAAGACGCTGTTCTCCATATTCGTCGCCTCGCTCATGATTCCGGGCGTATTGACTTTCTTGCCGATGTATATGGAGTTTAACGCATTGGGATTGATCAATACGTACTCCGCTTTAATTTTGCCATATTCGGCCGGCGCATTCGGGGTGTTTCTGTTGTATCAATTTTTCATCTCGTTTCCGAAGGAGATCGAGGAAGCCGCCAGAATCGACGGGGCGAATAAATGGCAGATTTACGCGCGGATTTTGCTGCCGTCGTCCGTCTCGATTATGGTCACGCTATGCATCTTTACCTTTATGGGCGTGTATAACGATTTCGTCTGGCCGTTATATGCCACAACATCTCCGGAAATGCGCACGATTACGGCGGGCATCGCCATGATGGCCCAGGGCAGCTACACGCAATCTTACGGCAAGTTGATGGCCATGACGACGATCGCCACGCTTCCCGTCCTGATCGTCTTCATCTTCGGACAGCGCTCGTTCGTCAAAGCGATTACGCAATCGGGCATCAAGTAAGGGGGAACTATGAAAGCGAAAAGAACCGGCATCTTGCTGCTTGTCGCGGCGGTATGCGCCGCCGCTCTGCTTCTATGGGGGGGATGGTCATTGGCAACAAACGGCATCGGAGACAAAACGGCAAACGCGCCGTACAACGGGCACGGCGGCACATTCAAAAATACGCTGGCGGAAATCGATACGCCGGATCCCAGCATTGTCTACGCGAACGGATACTATTATATGACGTTTACGCATAACGGAGCGGATATTATGGTCATGAAATCGCGGACCCTCGATTTTCGCCAAGCGGAGCGGAAAGTCGTCTGGTATCCGCCGCCGGATACAATGTACTCGTCCGGCATTTGGGCGCCTGAAATTCAACATTTGCAAGGCAGATGGTATATTTATTTCGCCGCGGACGACGGGGCGAACGAGAATCATCGCATGTACGCGCTGGAAGCCGATACAGAGGATCCCATGGGCGACTATACGTTCAAAGGCCAAGTAACCGACGAAACGAACCGCTGGGCGATCGACGGGCTGGCGGTGGAGCATGAGAATAAGCTGTACTTCGTCTGGTCCGGCTGGGAAGGCGATGTCAACATCCGGCAGAATACGTATATCGCCCCGATGAGCGATCCGCTCACCATTAGCGGGCCGAGAGTATTGTTGTCCGAGCCCGATCTGGAATGGGAACAAGCCGGGGGACCGCCGTTCATCAACGAAGGGCAAGCGATCCTGAAAAAAGACGGCAGGCTGTTTATCGTCTATTCCGGGGCCGGAAGCTGGACCCCGTTCTACAGCCTCGGCATGCTCGCGCTTGCGCCGGGCGGAGATCCGCTCGATCCGTCCGCCTGGACGAAATCGGCGCAGCCGTTGCTGCAAATGGACGAAGAGGCGGAAGTATACGGCCCGGGACATAATACGTTCGTCGCGTCCCCGGACGGCACGGAGCATTGGATCGTATACCATGCCACGAGCGGTTATACGGACGGTTGGAACAACCGCAAAGCGCGCGCGCAGAAGATCGAATGGAACGAAGACGGTACGCCGCATTTCGGCAAGCCGTTATCGCTCGATACGGCGATTCCGAATCCTGCGGGCTCGGGCGTGTTCCGGGCGGAACATGCGAACGCCGCTTCCGGCAAGCTTGAATTCGATCTCATTCCGTCAAGCGTCGAGACCGAAGCGCCTCTGCTCATCCATTACCGGAATCCAGCCGGGGCTTCGCGCTCGCTCGACATATGGGTAAACGGCGAACAAGCAGGCACGGCCGCGCTGCCGGCGACCGAAGCGGATGCGCCCGGTTATGCGTATGCTTTCGTGCCTTTGCAGTCCGGCCACAATACGATCGGATTCCCGCTTGCGGATGACGGCTTGCAGGTGGAAGCCGTTGAAATTCCCCGGTACGAGGCGGAGTCCGCGCAAGCCGAATCTATGGCGGCGACGGCAGACCATCCGCACGCCTCCGGCTCCGGCATCGCGCAAATCGAGGGCGGTAAAGGGACGGCGCTTCGTTTCGCCCAAGTCAACGTGCCTGTACCCGGAACATACCGGCTGGGGCTTGCCGTATCGAATCCGTCCGGAAGCGATGCCGCGCTCGATATCAAGGTGGACGGCGGGAAGAAGCGATCGCTCGCCATCCCAGCAACGGAACGCAATCAATACATCGTTGCGGCCGTCGAAATGAAGTTGAAGTCCGGGACGAATGTCATTACACTTGAAAATGCAACGGGTCGTCTGAACCTTGATTATATCGATATTACGCGATGATTCGTTCGGGCGATCGACGAAAGCGATAGGGAGGCATCGGCATGAAGATTGTTGCGATTTTCTCGGGAAAGGCGGGCTTGCGGCTCGCCATCGTTCTCATTGCCGTCATCTTGTCCGGATGCGCCGATGAAGCGCCGCGCCCGAACGACGCAAGCCCCGGCAAAGAACCGCCGATCCGGCTTGAATATTGGACGCCGTTCAGCGGCGGGGACAACCAGTTTATGACCGAAATGGTCGAACGGTTTAACAAGGAACACGGCAGCATTCAAGTCGTTCAAGTGAACTCGCGGCTCGACGAATACTATTCCCGGTTGCGCACCGCGATCCTATCCGGCAACGCCCCGGATGTCGCCATCATTCATACGACAATCTTGCCCCAATTCGTACAGAACAACTATATCGAAAATTTAACGGTACCCGCGCAGGAAGTCGGCCTGCGCTGGGACGAATTCAATGCGAACATTCTCGAATCCACCGTATACGACGGCATTCCGTACGCCGTGCCGCTGGATACGCACGCTCTCGTTATGTATTACAACAAGACGTGGCTGCAGGCGGCCGGCGTATTGGGCGCCGATGAGAAACCGGTCATCCAGGCGGGGCCGGAAGGGTTCGTCGCTTTCCTGCAAGCGATCAAAGCTGCCGTACCGCCGGACGTCGCCCCGATGGCGCAGCCAAGCACCCGCATCGACTCGGTATGGCTGTGGTGGAGCTTGTACAACCAGATGGAAGGCGGAGGCGCGTTCTACGACGAGAATAGCACCAAGGCGGTGTTCGATAACCCCCAATCGCTGCAAGCGCTCGAATTGATTCACGACCTGTACCGTTCCGAGCTCATTCCGCCGGACATTAACGATGCCTTCAAAATGTTCTACGACGGCAAAGCGGCGGTCCTCATTACCGGAATGTGGGGCACCGGCGCATTCGAACATAATAAAGCGCTTCATTTCGGCGTCGTTCCCATGCCGGTATTGTACGATCGTCCTGCGGTATGGGGGGATTCGCATACGCTGGCCATCCCTACCAAGCATGGAATGTCCGATGCCAAACGGAAGGCGGTTGCGACATTCGCCCAATGGATCGTCGAGCATGGCGAGATGTGGGCGGAGGCGGGGCATGTCCCAAGCGCGACGAAGGTGCTCGGGAGCGATGCGTTTCAAGGCTTGAAATACCGAAGCGATTATGCGGCAACCGCCAACTATGTCGCTTATTGGCCGCGCCATGTGAAGCAATGGACCGTTGTCGAATGGCTCATTAAGGAGTTCGAGAAGATGAACTACGGACGGCAAACGCCCGAGGAAACGCTGCGCGCGGCGGCCAAGCGGGTCAATAGCGAATTAGCCAAATAAGGAGACAAGCATGAGAATCGTTCGAACCGCCTTGCAACGGTTTAAAAATCAGGAACTGGCACGAAAGCTGATCTGGATCAACTTCATTCTCATCGTCATTCCGTTCGGCATTATCGCGATGTTCGCTTTCTCCAGCTTTACGAAAACGATGGAAAAGAACGTCGGGGATTACCAGCTTCAAACGTTAAAGCAGGCGACGTTAAATATCGATACCTATATGAATGAATTGAACCGCCTCTCCATCATGCCTTATCAATATCAAGAAATTCTCGATTATTTGGAAGCCCCCCGGGAACAAGGGCAGCCGCTCACCTTGGAAGAGATCGACCAATTGAACGGATTCGTCTCCAAAGTGTTCCTCAACGGAAGAGTCGATATTATGGGCGTTTCATTGTATGGCGAGAACGGCGCCTCCTATGTGGTGCTGCCGGAAAGCCAGTACGTGACGACCTATAAGCTCGACGACAACGCGGATTGGTTGAAGAAAGCCCAGGGCCAATTCGGGCAACCGGCGTTCATTACGACCCATGAGGTGAAATCGACCGGCGGCACGGCCTATCAGGTGTTCTCGATCGCCCGCGAGCTGCGCAGCTTCGATACCGGCAAGACGCTTGGCTACATCGTCATCGATATCGATCCGAAGCTGATTATGCAAATTTTATCCCAAGTCAGCCTGGGGAAGAGAGAGTCTCTCTACATTACGGACAAACTCGGTAATTTGGTCATCCGCAAAACCAATTCCGAGGTATGGTCGGGCCTGGGCGCGCTCAGCGGCGAAGGGGTATCTCATCTGAGCGATCAAGGCGAGCGTCTGCTCGCCGCCTATGTGACGTCGCCGGTCACGAACTGGACGACGGTAGGCGTCGTGCCGGTGGACGAGCTGATGAAGGACAGCGTCGTCGTCCGCAATTCGATTCTATTGATCGGAACGATTTGCATCGGGCTTGCGCTGCTGCTCTCGGTCTTTCTCGCTTACCGCATCACGATGCCGCTGCGCAAGCTGCGAAGATTAATGCGCAAGGTGGAGCGCGGCGATCTTCTCGTTTCGTTCCCGGTAACGCAATGGGATGAGGTCGGGCATCTGGGCAATGCCTTCAATATGATGGTTTCGAAGCTGAGCGAGCTCGGATATTTGTTGTATGAGACGGAAATCCGCGAGAAGGACGCGCAAATTGCGGCATTGCAAAGCAAGATTAACCCGCATTTTCTCTACAATACGCTCGGCTCCATCAGCATGTATGCGGAAGTGGAAGGCAACCGCGAGATCGTGACGATGGCGAATAATTTAAGCCGCTTGCTGCGGTACAGCCTGAGCGACCGGAAAGAGAAAGTAACGCTGCGGGAAGAATTCGAGCATGTAAAAGGATATATGACGATTCAAAAAATGCGGTATGAAGATCGAATCCATTTTGACATGCAGGCGGACGAAGCCGTTCTTCGCTGCAAAGTTATTCCGCTCATGATTCAACCGATCGTGGAAAATGCGATTAATCACGGCTTGGACAAAGGCGTCGGGAACGGCTGCATTCGGCTGTCGAGCCGGCAAGACGGCGGCACGCTGTACATCGTCGTCGAAGACGACGGCATCGGCATGACGAACGAACAGCTGGAAGAAGTGCGGCGGCGCTTGCGCGAAACGAAAGATGTGGGAGGCACGACGGGAAACGGATTGTTAAACGTGCATCGCCGAATCGTGCTTCATTTCGGCAGCGGTTACGGAGTCGCCTTGCAGAGCATGCCTTTTCAGGGTGTGAAGGTCACGTTATCGCTGCCGGTCAACCTGTGACCCCGGTTCGGCCGCAGACGTGGAGGAGGTTTCTGCATGCCTAAAATTTTGATTGTAGACGACGAGACGATTTTCCGCAAAGGGTTGCGTTCGATGATTTCCGCTATGGATCAAGATTGGGAAGTGGTCGGGGAAGCGCGGGACGGGTACGAAGCGCTCGACATGCTGCAGACGCTGCAGCCCGAAGTGCTCTTGACCGATATCCGCATGCCCCGAATGGACGGAATTCAGCTGCAGCAAGTTGCCCGGGAACGTTTTCCGGATCTGCTATGCGTTGTCATCAGCGGTTACGACGACTTCACCTATGTGCGGCAATCGCTCCGGCAAGGCGCCAAAGATTACGTCATGAAGCCGATCGAACGCGACGAGTTGGCGCGCGTGCTCGGCGAGATGAAGCGGAAACTTGCGAACAAGGCGCAGCGGGATTCGAAAGCCATCGCGCCGAAAGAAGATTACTTGATCCGGCAGCATGTGAGCGAGCATCTGATCGCCGGCTTTTTGCGGGGGAGCATGCATGAGAGCGAATTGCAACTGTTGCAAAAAATCGGCGTCGATTTTACGCATCCCTACTATATGTGCATCGTGATCAAAATGGATAAAAGTTCCGTCGGCCGGGACCGGTTCAAGCGGGCCGATCCTTCGTTATTTCATCTGTATATTCAGCAATTTGCCCAGGAAATTTTGAACAGGCGCGCGAAAGCGTTCTGCTTCGTCATGTCGGATACCGATGTGGTGGGGCTGCTGAATTTGCCCCATCCTTCCGCAATGGATCATATCGCTGAAGCGGCGGAAACGATTCGAAAACAGATCAAATCGTTGTCCAATCTGACCGTGACGATCGGGATGGGACAACCCGCGGAGGGGATTCGGCAAATCCCGCGAACGTACAATGAAGCGGAGATCGCCTTGTTATACCGATTGATCGTCGGAGGAGATAAAGTGCTCGACTATGCGCAAACGGCGGCCGGCCGGGCGGTTCAAACCGGCATGAAAAAATGGTCATGGGAGGCGCTGGAACAATCGATCAACGAAGGACGGCCGGAGGAAACGAGCAGGCGCGTCGAAACGGTCATCACCGACCTGTGCCGGCAGGCGAAAAATCCGGAAGCGGTGCATCAGCAAGTATGCAAATTATTGATTCATTATTATGAGCTCGCGCTGGAGCTTGGCATTTCCAAACGTTGGCTGGGCGAGAAAGACATCCGCTCCGTTCTGGTTGACGTATGTTCCTTATCGGCTCGGGACGAATTGATTGAAGCGTGCCGGACCCTGTTAACTCGATTGACGGAATGCATCGGGGGCGGAACCGCCCCGTTCGAGTCCGGTCCGATCGATAAGTCGCTGCGCTTTATCGAGCGGCATTTCGACCAGCCCGTCACGCTCAAGGAAGTCGCCGACGCCGTTTATTTGAACCCCGCCTACTTCAGCACGTTGTTCAAGCAACGTACCGGCAAATCGTTTATCGAAAAACTGACGGAAATTCGCGTGGAAGCGGCGAAAAAGCGGCTCGCCTTCACCGGCGACAAAATCGCCGTGATCGCCGAAAAAACCGGATTTGCGAATATCCGCCACTTCAACCGCGTATTCAAGAAGGAAACGGGCGTAACGCCCAAGGATTTCCGCGATCGGATCCGCAGCAGCCATGAACCGGAACGTTAAGGGCAATAAGAACCCCGCTTCACGCGCGCGAAGCGGGGTTCCTTTCGATTAGATCGTTACTGGTTGCCCTGGTTGCCCTGATTGCGCTGGCTGCGCCGTTTGCGCCGGAACACAAAAACTCCGCCGCTTTGGAAAACAATCACAAAACCGTTTTCCAGCAGGCATCTGCGAGCCGGGGCGAAACGCCGCCCAACTACCAGGAATCCTTGGCATGGCGCGGAGCTGCCGATCACGCATACCCCGCTGATTCTCCGTACTCCTGCCTGATCCCGTCTCGTTCGAATCGTTACGATATCCGCCAATTGTTTCAACTCCTTTTTACTAAGATAGTATTAGAGAATGCTAGAGTCGAAAGAATGGCTTCATTCAAACGCACAAAACGACAAAAATATACGGAGGCGTGATCTACACCACATCGGCATGCTCGATCTTTCTGATCGACAGAAACGCGAGGAATACGCCGACCCCCGCCAACAGAACAGCTACCGAAATGAATGAGGTAAAGACGGAAAAGCCGTTCGTATCTTGGCAGACGACGATTGCAAGCAAGAAGGAAGATACGATCGTCGTCGCGGACGAATATTTTCTCATTCCGAAATAGAGAGGGATCAAAGCGATCATGCTGCTCAATGCGGCGTCGATCGGGATCCATACCGCCTTCTGCGCGATCAACGATGCCGTTAGCTTTGCCGGAACGACATCGGCAAAAGAATCGAAGATATAGAAGGCGGCGTACAGCAATACATTTGAGACGATCATGCATATAAAGGTAAACAGGACAACAATAATCAGCTTGGAGAGCATCAATTTGATCCGGTTGATCGGATACATGAACAATACCGTTATCAATTTGTTATTGAACTCGCCTATGACTATGCGAGCCATAAGTACCGATGCGAAAACGAGAAACGTCGCTCTGACGATCGTATCGATGAGCAAGAAAGCCGTCGCGTAATCCGTAAATATGGCCTCGCCCTCGAATTTCTCCACAAAGGAGATAAGACATAAAAAGCCGAAAATGATTAGATTGGCAATCAAGGCCGAGCGGATGTAAACGCCAAGCTTATACTTGCGCATTTCCAATCTCATTAGCTTAAGCACTCATTTCACCCCCATTCAACAATTGCAAGAAGTAATCCTCCAACGAGCTGTTTTGCTTCCGGATCGATTCAATAGCGATATCGTGCATAACGAGCGACTTCGTTAGCTCGCTTTGGTTCAATCCCCCGTCGTACACCCGGATGAAGCGGTTGTCGATCACGCGCAAGTTGGATATGTTCAGATGATGTTCCAGCACAAACGCCGCTTTGGCGCAATCGTCCGTCGTCAATTCGATATAATCGACGTTCCGTTCCTTAATCTGCTCCATGGACACTTCTTGTATCATTTTCCCGCCGTTAATGACACCGACAGTATCGGCAATCTGCTCGATTTCGCCTAGAATATGGCTGGAGATCAAAAGCGTAATTCCATATTCCCGCGACAATACCTTGAACAAATCGCGCAGTTCCTTAATGCCTACGGGATCGAGGCCGTTAATCGGTTCATCCAAAATCAACAATTCCGGTTTCGTTAAGACGGCTCTCGCTATGCCCAATCTTTGCTTCATGCCAAGCGAAAAGTCCTTGACCGCTTTTCCTTCGATTCCGTACAAATTGACCAGTTTCAGCGCTTCGCCAATCGCTTTCTTGTTGTGATAGCCCATATACTCGCAATGAATATCCAAATTTTCATAGGCTGTCAGTCTATCATAGAAAATCGGGTACTCGATGATTGAACCTATCCTCCCCAATACTCCGTACGAGGCGTCGGCCAATCGTTCGCCGAATATTTCTATCTCGCCGCCGGTCGGCTTCACCAAATTCGTGATCATGCGCATCATGGTCGTTTTTCCCGCCCCGTTCGGCCCTAAAAACCCGTAGATTTCTCCTTTTCTTACATTCATGCTGACATCCGACACGGCTTCCTTGCCTTGATATGTTTTCGTGACATGATGAGTCCGCAATATATAGGACATGTTTCTATCTCCTCTCTCTCTTCGCTGCTTCTTATGTTAAAAGATGAGATTATCTTTTTTCTTACCCGATTCTTACAAATTTCTTAAGCTCCCTAGCGTTAAAAAGCTTATAGAGACGAATCCCCTCGGTATTCACTCCATAAGCTTCTTCTATAACCCCCGGACCATAGGTCCGTCTTATTGATTCAGGAAGCGCAAGATACGCCCGTTGACGATTTCCGCTTGTTCCGCATTCAAGCAATGGCTGGCGCGAGGAACGATTTCCGTCTCCGCGGTTGGAATCAGTTTACGGACAAGTTTGGCCGCCTTGCGGGCATTGTAGATGACCTCTTCCTCTCCGACGAGGAACAGGGTCGGAACCGCCAATTGCTGCAACTGCTCTTGCGCAAACCGTTTCGGTATTACTTTAAGCAGCATGCGGCAATGAGTATACGCTTCCACGGCTTGGCCCATCGCAAGCTCGTCCAGCCGGTTGCCCTTCGCCAGAAACCAGTTCCATGCCCGTTCAATTCTCCGCGGGCTCGGCAGCAGCAAGGCCGGGTACACTTTGAACATAAACTGCAGCGGAATCGAATAGAACGCCCCGACCGGAGCGAGCAGAATGAGGCGATTCACTTTCCTGGGCGCATGCAGCGCAAAATTCAGCGCCAACCATCCCCCCATGGAATGTCCCAATACATTCGTCCTTCCCAATCTGAGCCCGTCGAGAACGTCGCTTAGCCAAAGGTTGCAATCCTCCGGGGATTGCAACGGTTTGGTCACAACGCTTTTCCCGAAGTCCCCCATCACATCGACGGCATAGGTGCGATATCGGCCGCTCAGATCGGCGATATTCTCTTTCCACATCGTAGAATTTGCGGTCATGCCATGCAACAGGAGCAAGGGGGGAGCCTCAGGCTTTCCGCATGCGATGACATGAGTCGTCCCGAAACGGGTCGAAATATCCAGCGTATCGTAGGGAACCGGCCAAACGGACAAAATTTTGCTGTAAGCGTCATGAAAACGCTGTTCTCCTTCAGGAGTTTTAAAAATTGTATACATGTAGTTGATCAACGGCTCCTTTTGGCTATAGGTTAATATGTCAATCTTGTGAAACGGATGGAGAACACCGTTTCCACATCGGGCTTGCTGTTCACATGAATCGTGCCTCCCAGTTTCTCCACCAACCGTTTCGTAATCGTCAGGCCGAGTCCGCTGCTCTCGTTGGACCGGTTTCTCGAATCCTCAAGCGTATACATACGCTCGAACACCCTGTCCTTATGCATCTCGCCGATGCCTCTTCCCTTGTCCCAAACGTCGATCGCGGCATAGGAATCGTCGAACCGCAACGTTAACCCGATCACGTTTCCGTCGCCGCCATACTTTACCGCATTGGAAATCAAATTGTCCAGTATGCGGTCCAGCGCTTCCTCGTTGCCTAATATATATACCGGCACATCCGGTATCCGAATCCGCACGTCCAAGCCTTTCCCCGATAAAATATCGTAAAACTGCAATATTTTCCTCCGGCATACCTCGCTCAGATCGATTCTGCCCAAGGGAAGATCCTTATCGCCGGATTCCAGCCTGGCCAAATCGAAAAACTTATGGATCAATCCCAATACTTCGATCGTTTTTTGATGCACTTTGGAAAGGAGTGCGTTTCTTTCCGCCGCATTCATAGTATGGTCAAGTTTTAACGTTTCCAAATAACCTTGTATGACGGTGAGCGGCGTCTTGAGATCATGTGAAATGTTCGATATCATCCGCTTCACCGACATTTCCGTTTTCAATCCATGAGCCGCATTGGCTCGGTTCGTTTCGAGCAAATCGTTGATGGCGATCAATAACGGGATCAGCTCTTTGTCGCCGGTAACGGCGAGCACCTTCTCGCTTGTACCGTCGGCAACAATCCGGCGAAGCTGTTCATGGACGCGCCGCAGGCTTGCGCTTCTGGTTCGGCCGGCGCGATACTGCGCCACAACGACGCACAGCAGAATAACGATTGCGATCGAAAGAAAGACGACCATATTAACCGCCTTCCCATTTATAGCCGATACCCCATAGCGTCTTAATGTATTTCGGGCTGGACGGCTCATCTTCGATTTTCTCGCGCAACCTTCTCATATGTACATTAATGACATTTTCATCGCCGTAATATTCATCGTTCCATACAAAACCGTAAATTTGCGCTTTCGTGAACACCCGGTTCGGGTTGGTGACGAATAATTTCAAGATATCGAATTCTTTCGAGGTTAATTTGAGTTCCTTATCGTTTTTGGCGACCGAGAAATTATCCAAATCGATCGTTAAACCGCCGACGGTCACGATCCGATCCGGTTTCGTCGGCAGCGCGTCGGCCGCGTATTTCGTCGCTCGCCTGATCGCGGCCTTAATCCTTGCGGAAATCTCGATCATGGAAAACGGCTTGGCGATGTAATCGTCGGCCCCGAAGCCCAGTCCGAGCGCCTTATCGATATCGCTGTCCTTGGCCGACATGATTAGAATCGGCACCGCGCTTGTCTCCCGGACGATCTTGACCAATTCGATCCCATCCAGTCTAGGCATCATAATATCGACCAGCAGCAAATCGAAACGTTCCTTCCGGAACGCTTCCATCCCTTCTTCGCCGTCGTATACCGCCGTGACGTCAAAGCCCTCTTTCGTTAAATATTGCCGCACCATGTCCACGATATCCCGGTCGTCTTCCACCAGTAAAATTTTATTATGCACCCTGTCTCAACCTTTCCACACTCCATCGCAGCAGCTTTGGCGTAACATAAATAAACCGCTCAATACTGACTTTATAAAAAACTTGTGCGGATAGCAACAAAATGTGCCTTAATTAGTAAAAAATGAACCCGTTCGCCTCCGCATCAGCAAACGGCCCCACGAGCAAAAGCCCGGTATCAGCCGTTGGAAAGGCTGTACCGGGCTTGGGGCACCGTTCTATGTCCATGTGATCAAGAATGAACCGCTTCTTGCAGCGGATTGGATTCAAGAAATCTCTCGCAATCGAGCGCGGCCATGCACCCGCTGCCGGCTGCCGTAATCGCCTGTCGGTATTGATGGTCTTGCACGTCTCCGCAAGCGAATACGCCGGGAATGTTCGTCTCGGTCGTGCCGGGACGTACGAGCAAGTAGCCGAGATCGTCGGTATCGAGCTGGCCGTTCAGGAAGCCGGTGTTCGGCGTATGCCCGATCGCGACGAAGATGCCGTCCGCTTCGATCACTTCCTCGGCGCCGGTCTCGTTGTTGCGCACTTTCAATCCTTGCACGCCGTTATCTCCGGAAACGACCTCGAGCGGCGTTCTGTTCAAGCTCCAAGCGATTTTCTCGTTCGCGCGCGCGCGATCCTGCATAATTTTCGAGGCGCGCAGTTCCTCGCGGCGATGCACCAGACGAACTTCCGTCGCGAAACGCGTCAAGAAATTCGCTTCCTCCATCGCGGAATCGCCGCCGCCGACAACGATAATTTTCTTCCCGCGGAAGAAGAAGCCGTCGCATGTCGCGCATGTGCTGACGCCGCGGCCCATGCTTTCCTTCTCGCCGGGAATCCCGAGCAGCTTGGCGGAAGCTCCGGTAGATATAATCAGCGTCTCCGCCGATAATTCACCGATGCCCTCCACTTGCAGTTTAAAAGGCCTTTGCGACGTATCGACTTCGTTGACCCAGCCCCTGCGGAATTCCGCGCCGAAGCGTTCCGCTTGCTTGCGCATATTGTCCATCAGTTCCGGTCCCATGACGCCTTCGGGGAAGCCAGGGAAGTTCTCCACCTCCGTCGTCGTCGTCAGTTGCCCTCCCGGCTCCGGCCCTTCGATCACGAGCGGGTTCAAGCCCGCCCGCGCCAAATAAATGGCCGCCGTCAATCCGCTCGGCCCGGTTCCGATTACGATCGATGTATACATTTCGTTTCCCTCCATCCGTTCATCTTTGCATTCCGAAGTTCCAGCCCCGTTGTTTCCGCTCCGTTAGTTGCTAGCGTGTTCTAATATTTTCGCTTGAATGGCGCGCGCCGGCGTTAATCCAACCATTTTGTCCACGGCTTGCCCGTCTTTAAACAGAATCATCGTAGGAATGCCCGCAATCCCGAAGCGGGACGCGATTTCAAACTCTTCGTCGACATTCACTTTCGCGAACGAGGCCGTTCCTTTCATTTCTTCCGACAGTTGCTCGACGATCGGCATTTGAACTTTGCAAGGACCGCACCAAGCCGCCCAGAAATCGACAAGCGTCACTCCGTTTTGAATTTGCTCTTGAAACGAATCTTTCGTTAATGCTGTAACAGACATGTTTCTTTCCTCCCTATTTTTGTTTATTGTACAATTACATAGTTGTTTGGTTAACTTGTTATTTATAATATTCCTTTTTGCCGGAATTGTCAACTCCATCTATCACGGTATTGCGGCATCTATGCAATATTTATGCTCCGTTTTGTCATCCTTCCTTCGTGCTCCTTGATTTTTCGCGGTTCATTGTTTAAGCTTAACATATCTGGATTACTAGTTAACTGAGAAGGTTGGGTGCCCTGCAATGGAACATTCAGACTTGCTATTTACAATCGATTCCCGCTCCCCCTTGCCGATCAATGTGCAAATGAAGGAGCAAATCAAATGGTTAATAGGGAAAGACTTGCTGAAACCGGGGGATACGCTGCCTTCGACCAATCAGCTCGCAGATCGGCTTTCCATTAATCGCAATACGATCCAATGGGTGTACTCTCAATTAAAAGAGGAAGGCCTCCTGACGATTCAGAAGGGACGGGGGACTCAGGTTGCCGATCAAGCCAAGATCGAGCAATTTAAACGAAACAATCCATATTTCGGGTTCGTGGAGAAAATGATTAAAGAGGCTTACGAGGCAGGGTATCCTACCGAGAATGTGCTGTTGTCCGGTTTCGCCTACATGCAGCTCTTCGGCCAGCCGCTGAAGAAGAAGAAACGCTATCTATTCTTCGAATGCAAATCGAGTTCCTGCTTCTTCTACCTGGACGAAATTAAACGGACGACCGACGCGGACATTCAAACGATTGACATCTCGTCGCCCGAGGAAATGCTGCACGATGCGGTGCGCAACACGGACGTCATCGTCACAACTCTGGACCAAGCGGACTCGGTGAAACGCTTCGCCGAACCGGCGCACAAGACGGTCATTACCGTAGGCTCAGCCAATGATGTATCCCTGCTGTTCAATATGCTGCGCCCGCAATAACGCGTCAGATATAGTATAATAAGCGAAATATTCCACAGTTAATGGGGGCGTATAAGATGAACTCATATCAAGGCATGAATTTGGATCAGCTCAAGGACGAATTGATCCGAACGGCCAAAAAAGCGTATCCGCTTTTCATCATAGGCGCGTTATATTGGTTTGTGATGGGCTTGCTTGGACTCTTTCTGGAGCAGAAGCTAACGGCGCTTATCTCCGTGATCGGCATGGGAAGCATTTTCCCGCTGGGCACTTTGCTTGGAAAACTGTTGAAGGCCGATATCATGTCGTCGAACCCTCTCGGTGTCATCGGCGGTTTGATCGGCGGCATTCAACTCTTTTTCATTCCGATTTGGGTTGTCATTTATATCGAACATCCGGAATGGATTCCGATGTCGATCGGCATGATGAGCGGAGCCCATTTTCTGCCGTATGTATGGCTTTACAAAAGTAAAACCTATCTATTTCAAACAATCGCTACCGTCCTCGTCGCCTTCATCGGCGGGTACATCTTCATGGACCAAGCGTTTCTGGTTGTTCCGTTCGGCTTAACGCTCGTTTATCTCATCACCGTAATCGGTCTTGTTGCCGAAACCGGCTCTTATATCCGTTCCAATCCGGTGAATAAATCTGTTTAATCAATCTTTTTCCAAAGAGCTTCCGCGAAAATCGATATCCGCGGGATGCTCTTTTTTGTTTTTCGGCGAAAACATCGGTCGATTCCGATTTTATACTTTGTTTAGATTTCGTTTATAGGGGGTTTAGAGCCGCCGGGTATCATCAAATATGAAGCCGGAATCATCCGGCGAACAACCGATTGGAGGGAATCAATATGCAAAAAAAATGGTTAGTGATGGCGGCGGGCGTCGGAATAGGAGCGCTGCTGCTGGTTCAAAGCGGCTTGTCCGTGAAGGCGAGCGGTTCAGGTTACGAGGCTTATAAATCGGCGGTTAAGAACATGCACTCGATCGCCAGCGTTACCGCCGACGTTAGCGTATCGGTAGCGGACAACGGTACGAACGTATTGAATATCGAGTCGTCCGTCAAAGCAAGCCGCCAGCAAGAGGCCGCGAGCGCGGACGTGCGCGTGAATGCGGGAACAGAGGATATTGCAATCAGTACTTATCGCGAAAAGGACAAAACGATCGTAAAAACCGGCGATAGCGATCTATACCGCGTCATCGAAGACGACGGCAAGGAGCGGAAACATCGCGACCGCGGCGATAAGCCGTTTGCTGAAAGCGAAATGGAACATGTGCTCGACGCCTTGATGGGGCAATTGCGGAATCAAGTCACGATGGAAGCCAGCAGGGACGGCGGCAAGCTGGTCTCGCTGCATCTGGACGGAAGCCAGATTCCCGCCGCGGTCAATGCGATCGGTGCGTTGATGTTGAAGCATGCAGGAGGCTCTCATCCCGGAGATTTCGGCCCTTGGCATAACCAACCGGAATCCGCGGAGGCATCGCCCGATTTCCGCGTCGATCTTCCCAAGCTGACAGACGCGATTCAAGTACAGTCCATACATTTGGATGCCGTAATCGATAAGGATAATTATATTGAGCGTCAAACCGCAACCGTCGTCGTTACAGGCAAGGACGCGGGAGGAGCGGAGCATGAGATCGCCGTCACGCTGAACGCCGGTTTATCGGCACTGAACCGGACCGTTCCGGACACGGTCGATTTGAACGGCAAGAACGTGGAAACGATCAAGCCCGAATTGGCGAAGCATTCCTGGCGCCGTTCGTAACATGGCATAAAGCCGGAAAGGGAGTGGCATAATGGAGCCGATTATAGAAGTGGAACAAGCAGCCAAACTGCATCGAAACGGGCGCGGCATACGGGATATTAGCCTAACCGTGTACAGAGGGGATATATTCGGGCTGTTCGGTCCGAACGGAGCGGGGAAAACGACGCTTTTGAAATTGATCACCGGATTATGCGCGCCCGATCGCGGGAACGTCCGGTTATTCGGCCACCCGGTTGCGGAACGGTTCGAACAAGCGATGAAACGTGTCGGTTGTCTCATTGAAACGGCGGACGCCTATGAATATATGAGCGCTTACGATCAGATGAGAATGGCCGCCCGATTTTATCCCGATTTGCCGGCGGGGCGCATCGCGGAAACGCTGGAATGCGTCGGCTTGACCCCTTATGCGCATGAGAAAGTTCGCAATTACTCGCTCGGGATGAAACAAAAGCTCGCGATCGCGCTTGCGCTTCTCTCCGAACCGGAGCTCGTGATCCTGGACGAACCTACGAACGGACTGGATATCGAAGGACGCGTCGAGTTTCGCAACTTGGTATGGCGTCTTGCCCGGGAGAAAGGCATCGCCTTTCTCATCTCGAGCCACTTAATCCAAGAGATGGAGCGGCAATGCAACCGGATCGGCATTCTATACGGCGGCTCCCTGATCCGGCAAGGCACGATGGAGGAGCTGACGGAGGAAGGCCAAACTTCCCTCGAGCAACTCTATCTCTCGGAAATCCAACAAGCTAAGGGGAGTGCTGCCCATGCATAGTTTATACGCAAACATGCTCAATGAAGCGGAGAAACTGCTGCGCCAAAGAAAAACGAAATGGATTCTCGCCCTGACCGTCCTTGTTCCCGCAGCGGCGGCGATATTCCTTGGCAATATGCGGAGCAATACCGGCGTCTTGCTTGGCGGCGGCACGGATTTCACGCTCCTTATGCTCGGCGTATTCACCTCCGTACTGCTGCCGCTGTTTCTATTTATGACCGCGGCCGACATCTTCGCCGGGGAAATCGACGCCCGCACGATGAAGCAATTGTTGACGCGCCCGATCGCCCGGTCGAAGGCTTTCGCATCCAAAGCGCTTGCCATCGGGATGTATTTGGCCGTTCTGCTCGCTGTCATATGGATCGCATCCACCTTGTCCGGCCTTCTGATGAACGGGGGCTTCCAAGCGGACCGGCTTGGAAACAGCATCATCGCATACGCCGCCGCTTTCGTCGCGATGGCCGCCATTGCGATGTTCGCCATTTTCATCGCTCAATGGTTCCGAAGCAGTTCCAGCGCGCTCGTCCTATGCATCATTATCTATATTGCCGCCAAGCTGCTTCCTTTCTTTTATCCGCAAATCGCAGACTGGTCAATCTTCTCTTTCACGGACTGGCACCGGTTATGGCTGGGAAGCGGAACGCCTTTCGGCACATTGTTCCATATATTCGCATTTTTACTGTCGGCTAGTATAATAACCTATATGGCAGGTTGGTATCTGTTCGAGAAAAGACAATATTGACCTCAACTACCTTGAAGGAGAATTGAGATGTCCATTCGCACGAAGCTGCTGTTGTCTTATATTGCCATGATCATCATTCCCATTGTCGTGTTTATGTCGACTTCCATTTTGCTGTTCGCTTTGTTCTTCAAAGATCTTATGGGCAATGATCGCCTATCTTCCATCCGCGAAGGAAGAAGGCTGCAAGAGTTTGCGAACGGCATGATGCAATTGAACCAATGGTCGGAGGGGCTCGGCTTGGTAAGCCGGTACAACCCGGATTTGTTAACGGACGACGACTTTTTGCGCAAGGCGGATGAAGAAATGCGCCAAGTAAAGTCGGGGTTTGCCGTGGAAAAGGACCATCGGCTGATCTACGCATCCTCTATGATCGACACCCCCGACCTGTATGAGCGAATCAGTGATTTCATGCTGGAATCCAGGGGGTACGGCAAGCGATACGGACATCATAAATTCGAAATGAACGGCAACTCCTATTCGGTGAGTGCATATCAAGCAACCTATTCGGACCAAAGCAAAGGAGCCGTCTATTTTTTCGAAAATACGGGCAAGTATGCCGCATTCTCCCAATCGTTTTTTCCGCTGTTGTTTCTTTTCTTGCTGGTCGTCCTCGGGCTGACGAACGGACTGTTAACGTATCTGGTGTCGCGCAGCATCATTCGCCCGTTGAACGAACTGAAAAAAGCGGCGGAACATATTAAGGAAGGCGATCTCGATCATGAACTGAAGACAGGGAGGAAGGACGAACTCGGCGAATTAAGCCAGACCTTCGAGGAAATGAGGCTGCGCCTGCGGGAATCGATCCGCATCCAGCTTCAATACGAAGAGAACCGGAAAGAACTCGTTTCGAACATATCGCATGATCTTAAGACGCCGATTACCGCCATTACCGGATGCGTGGAAGGACTGCGGGACGGAATTGCCGACACGCCGGAGAAGCGGATGAAATATATCGATATGATTCACAAGAAGACGTCGGATATGGATCGGTTAATCGACGAATTAATGATGTATTCCAAGCTGGATTTGAAACGATTGCCGTTTCTATTCGAAAAGGTCGACATCAATGCGATGCTGGACGATTATGCGGATGAACTGCGCCTTAATCCGAAAAATGCGGGCGTAATATTCAAGTATGATCGCCTTGCCCGCCCCGTATATGCGATTGCCGACCGCGAGAAACTGGGAAGGGTCGTCGCCAATATCGTGGATAATAGCCTGAAGCATATGGATAAACAAGACGGCGCGGTAACCTTCGAGCTGCAGGACGGGCGGGAGGAAGTGACGGTCGCGATTGCGGATAACGGGCGCGGCATCGGCGTCCAATCGTTGCCTTATATATTCGAGCGCTTCTACCGGGCGGACCCGTCGCGCAATACGAGTACAGGGGGCAGCGGCCTGGGATTGGCCATCGTGAAGCAGATCGTAGAGGAGCATGGCGGCAAAGTGTGGGCGGACAGTACGGAGGGCCAAGGAACGCGGATCGCGTTTACTTTGAAAAAATCGGAAAGGCGCTCAGGCGAAGGTGAAGGTGAAGCGTATGAAAACGATATTGATCATTGAAGACGAACAAGTCATTGCCGAGGTGCAGAAAGACTATCTGGAAGCGAGCGGATTCGCGGTCGAGATCGCCGGGAGCGGCGATGTCGGGCTGGATAAGGCGCTCCGCGAACATTACGACTTGATTCTGCTCGACCTGATGCTGCCGAACGTCGACGGTTACGAAATTTGCAGGCAGATTCGGGAAACGAAGAACATCCCGATTTTGATGGTATCCGCCAAGAAGGAAGAAGTCGACAAAATTATGGGCTTGGGTCTGGGAGCGGACGATTACATTATTAAACCGTTCAGCGTCGGCGAATTGGTCGCACGGGTCAAAGCCCATCTCGCCCGATTCGAGCGATTGACCGGCGGCCATGGCGGCGATGCCGGGCATTCGAAAGATCAAATCCGCATGCAAGGACTGCTCATCGACAAGTTGTCGCGCAAAGTGTTCGTAAGGGATGAGGAAATCGTTCTGACCACGAAAGAATACGATTTGCTGTTATATTTGGCGACGCATCCGAACAGGGTCTTCCGCAAAGACGAGCTGTTCGAGCGCATATGGGGACTGGATTCGATGGGCGACAATGCGACCGTCACGGTTCACATTAGCCGGCTGCGGGAGAAGATCGAGCGCAACCCATCGAAGCCGCAGCATATTGAAACGATTTGGGGCGTCGGCTACAGATTCAACCTGTAGAACCGGCGCCCGCTCCGTTGCGGAACGTCAGCCCTCTTCATCTTGGGGCAACGCATCCTTCTCCGCCTGCAAAGCCGCGTCCCGTTCCTTGTTCGCTTGGTCCAGTTCGAGCTGGCCTTTTTCGATAATCTCTTTGTACCGGTTCCGCAATGATTACTTAAAAACATTTTCAAGATTCACAATATTAAAATCATTTGTAATTTTATAAGAATTTAGTCTATTTTTGCTTTTATCATTATCAAAAATGGTGACTCTTTTTTTACTATCTTCTATAACGATGCCAAATCTATGTTTCATGTCGTCCTGCACCGGCGTTATATAATAATGATATTTGGAAGGTGCGTTCTTATTAGATTTTTTAAGCTGAATGCCTGCAAATCATTCATGATTTTTTGAATTGTACTCTTATCGGATACGATCATTTCTTTTCTGTCTTCAGATGATATCCTAGTAATATTGAGCGAAGTAATTTCCTTGCCTTGTAACGGATCTAATACGACTTGCTGAAACGATGTGTATAAACTTGAAATATAAACGGGCACGAGAATAGCGGCGATTATTAGTACCATGAATAGTGAAACGAGTAAGCGCTTATTTTTTTGCATATCATCTGTCTCCCATCATTGGCGTGAAAAATCACAAGATAATTATAGAAGAAAAGAGGTCGTTTCATGAATCATCCGGAAGACATTATTCATTCCGCAGAGAAGTTTGCCAAACAACAACTGGAATTTGACCCGAGCGGGCATGATTGGTGGCATATTCAACGTGTTAGAAAGCTCGCTGTTGAATTAGCCAAAGCCGAACATGCAAATATCTTCGTGTGCGAATTAGCCGCTCTTTTGCATGATGTGGCAGATGAAAAATTGAATGTATCCAAAGAAGCTGGTTTATCGAAAGTCCTCCTATGGCTGACAAACCATAATGTAGAGCATCGAATCACGGAAGAAGTAATGACCATCATCTCGACCATGTCATATAACGGCGGGAAAAATCCGCCCATGGAAACATTGGAAGGCAAGATCGTACAAGATGCAGACAGGCTCGATGCGATTGGAGCAGTGGGCATTGCCAGAGCTTTCGCTTACTCCGGATGGAAGGGTCTGCAAATTCATCATCCGGGAAAGAGTTTCGAGAACCTCGACTACAGATCCAATGAAAAAACTGCAATATACCATTTCCATGAAAAATTACTAAGAATAAAAGACTTGCTCAATACGGATTCTGCAAAGAAAATTGCAGAGCAAAGACATCGGTTCATGGAAAGTTTTTTGGAGCAATTCCATCAAGAGTGGGAATTCAATGATTACAATTTATGACGGTTGATTGCCTAGCCGGATTTCTATTTTCTCGCAAAGGACAGCCCTCTCTCTTTAAGAGCCTCATTCAATATTCTTACCGCTTTAGGCCCGACTCCATGCAGCTTCAAAATGTCCGCTTCCGCCACTTCGGTTAATTGTTCAAGCCTATAATACCCGACATTTGCGAGAGCGCGTGTCGCAGGCTTGCCCATCTTGGGAAAATCGCTTTCTTGGGAATTTTTATCAATATTATCCATAATGATCCTCCTATACCCGCTAGCCTGTTGCTAGCGATTTTGTTTCTGTTTGCGCCATTGACCCGGAAGGGCGATGGTCGTCTGCTCGAGATCCGTTTCCCAAGTTCGACGTCTCGCGTATATGAGCCTCAAAGGCTTGAGAATTTTGGCCGGCAGGATGAGGTTGGAGCTTACATGGGGAAGAAATAAATGGAGGCCGTCTGTAGGGAATTTCCAGCAGACAGCCTATCGTGCATGGATATGCTTAGTACCTCTAAGATTTATATACATCCCTACGCGAACTAATTTTGATAACAATAATAATTAATTCATCGTCATGAATGGAATAGATAATACGAAAAGAGCCTACTCGAAGTCGATAACGATTTTCTACGCCCTGCATCTTCTTAATGTCAAGTTCAGGATGTTTTGGATTTTGCGATAATTCGATTACGGGTCACCGTATCTTGTTTCCGGAGACTTTTATACGCATCCTTATAGAACTTAACTTCGTAACTCATGCTCTACATCCTTAAAGTTTATTAATTCACCCTTTAAGTATGCTTCAGTAGCGCTGTTAATTGCATCCAGATCCTCCTGAGTAGTAGGTTCGTCGTCCAGAGGGATTTCTCTGCTAGTAGTTGTCTGAGAAAGCCGCTCCATTAAATCGGTAACTAACTCAAGATCTTTGTCAGATAAACGATCAATAAGTTCATGAATACGATTCTTACTTATTGTCATAAAATACAACCCTTTTAAGGATTAATTATGACCATTATAACATTTTTTAGACTTAGATATACTTAACCAAATGTAATGGTAATTCGTAGAATGCTCAGAACAACGTATTAAAATTATGATTAACCCTCAACGGAACGTTGCCGTACCGGCTCACGCTTGCCTTGCCGAATCATGAAACGGTAGCAGCCCATGGCGCCGAGAGCGCAGCAAGCGATGACGATGCCCATCGGCACGGCGGTTTGGCTGCCTGCGATGCCAACCAACGGAGACGCGGCGGAACCTGCGATAAACGGCAGCAGCCCAAGCAAAGCCGACGCGCTGCCTGCCGATTTGCCTTGGCTCTGCATCGCCAGCGAGAAGCCGGCCGTGTTCACCATACCGGTGCTGGAGACGGACACGAACAAGAACAGCAGTACCGTAAATAACGGCGCCTTGACCAGTATCATGGCAAGCAAGCCAAGGCCTCCGCATAAGGATAGCAAGAGTCCGGCCAAGAACAGCCGCGATTCATGAAAACGTGCGGCCAGGCGGCCCGTAAGCTGCGTCGCCAAGATTAGGCCGAGCCCGTTGACGGCGAAGAAAATGCTGAACGCTTGCGGCGAAGCGCCGTAAATGTTCTGGAGCACGAACGGCGAGCCCGAAATGTAGCTGAACATCGCCGCGGACACGAAGCCTTGCGCGCAAGCGTACCCCATGAACGCGCGGTCGCGCAGGAGCCGGCCGAACGTGGATACGGTCGTCTTGACGCCGCCGGTGGAACGCCGCTCGGGCGGCAACGTTTCGCGCAAGCCGAAGGCGGCGGTCGCAACAAGGACGACACCGAGCAGGCCCAGCACAACGAAGACCCCGTGCCATGACGTCACTTGCAGCAGTTGGCCGCCCGCGATTGGAGCCACGATCGGCGCAAGACCGTTAATAAGCATCAACAGCGAGAAAAATTTGGTCAGTTCCGAACCGGAATACATATCGCGCACCATAGCGCGCGCAATGACGATGCCCCCGGCCCCTGACATCCCTTGAATGAAACGGAGCGCGATCAACCCCCAAATCGAAGGCACTGCCGCGCATAGCACAGACGCGACCGCGTAGACGGTTAAGGAAATGATAAGCGGCTTGCGGCGGCCGCGGGCGTCGCTGAGCGGCCCGAGCAACAGCTGGCCAAGCGCCAGGCCGAGCAAGCAAGCCGTAAGGCTAAGCTGGGCGAGCGATGTGCTCGTATGCAAGTCGTTTGCCAAGATCGGCAATGACGGCAAATACATATCGATGGAAAAAGGACCGATAGCAGTCATGGACCCTAGCATCACGGCCATCGACAACCGTTGTCCCCATGTGAGCCCGACTGCCGGTCGATCTTGATGTTTCATAGCTGCATTCAACCTTTCGTCGTGTAGATCGTCGGCCCGAAATTGCGTTAGCCGAAGCGATATCCTCTCCGATTACAATATGTCACAATTATAGTTACACCTTGCCGGAGATTCAAGCGAATATTTTGGCAGCACATTTTTATTCAAATTCTTCTTCCTCTCTCCGATAAAATAAAAAAACCGCAAGCGGCAGCCTGCGGCATTGTTGGATTGTATTTCGATATCGTTTCAAGTGAAATGAACGCACTTGTCCCTATTCCACCATCGCCTTCGCATGCCGAAACGGCAAACTCTCTCCGACGATCATCCACACCTAAAAAAGGCACAAAAAAACCACCGGCAGACGGAAAAGACGAGAGCGGTCATAACAAAAGAAACGCCGGTTGGCGTCCCTTTCACGATGAATCATTTATTTGGCAAACCCGTTCCAAAACGTGATGTCCTCGATCGGCAGCCGCGTGGTCGGATGTCCGGGCGATGCCGCCTTGCCTACCGCGATGAGCATGACCGGAACATAGCGTTCGGGAATCTCGAACTCTTGCATGAGCCGGTCTGCATGAAACCCGCCCATCGGCACCGTATCGTAGCCTCTGGCTTTCGCTGCAAGCATCAGCTGCATGCTAACCAAACCGCCGTCGATGAGAGCGATATGCTCCAGCTTTTCCCGCCCTATTTGGGAATAGCCCGTTAAGGTTCGTTCGATCATATTTTGTGCGATCTCTTTCGTCATATAGCCTGCTTCGACAGCCGCTTTGTAAACTTTAGGGGCATTTTCGTATCCTTGCACATCCCCCAGCACCGCGATGACCGCAGCCGCATCTACGACTTGCTTCTGGTTGTTTGCGATCGGCAGCAGCCGTTCTTTCACTGCCGGATCGTCAAATACAAGAAACCGCCACGGTTGCAGATTGCTGCTCGACGGAGCAAGCGCCGCTTCTTTCAACATATCGGACAATTCTTCTCTCGAAATCTTCGCGGCGGGGTCGTAATGGCGCACAGAACGGCGCTCCCGTACAACCGTCATAAAATCTTTCTCTTTCACACTTGTCGTTGCCATGCTCTCCAACCTCCTAATAATGTAACATTTTCCCAAGCTTCTTAGCCGCCTTGTTATCTGTGTGAAATTTAACACAGTTAAGATCGCAAGAAACTGTTCGTTTATTAGCACAGTATAATGCGGCATCGATCGATTGTCAATATGATTTATCTGGATCAGATGGCGGCCGAATCGGCGATATCTTTGATCGTGTAACGGCTTAACACTCCGGCAATGCTGCTGTCAAGCTCTGACGATATATCGGTAAATATGGAATTCATGCAAAGTCCGAAGGCATGGTCGCCCGTCGAGTCGAGCATACTGTCTTTCAATGGGTTCGTTCCTTCAAGGGCGGTTAATACGTCCGCCAGCGTAATCGCTTCAGGCGCTTTCTTAAGCCGATATCCGCCATCACGGCCTTCCCGGGTCTCGACGATATTGTTCTGCACCAGCCTGGCCATAATGCGTCTCAGTAAAGTGGGCTCCGATTGAAGATAGTCTGCGATCTCGCCGCTGGGACAACGGTTCTCGCATTTGGACATCATCACTAACGCCTGAATTGCCAATCCGAAAGATTTATAATTGGGAGGGCAGGAGCTTTTTTCTGTTTTCAACGCAAACGCCCCCTTCTTTGGTCATGGATATCATCAAAATTATAACAAACCGCCATATATGGTTCAATACGTACGGCCTCATTGCCAAGCGTTCGGCCGGCACAAGCGGAAGCCGGATGCTTTGCCGCGGAATTGGTTATAGTAACAAATGACAGTTACTATACGAGGAGGAATATGGATGGACAGTACGCATGATTATGTAGAGAAGCTGCACGATACCCAGAAGAAAGCCGAGAAAAACAAAAAACGCCAGGGCGAAGGAATGCCTTCCGGCGAACTTCCGACAAAACAGAAAAGTACAAATAAGTAGAAGAGAAGAGACCGTAGAGAGCAACGTTGAATGAAAAAGCCGCGATCGACGATCGCGGCCATGTGGTTGGACAACTAGCGGTAAATTCTACCTTTATTTTCTTGATATTCGCATGAAAGCGAAAGTTAGCGGTATTTTGCGGAGCTAATTTCAGGTATCCTTCGCAAATGTGCCAATCTCCTAAAGATTAACGCCAGTTTTTACCACTAATGAAGCAATAGGCTGATATATCTTTGATTTAGCGGCAGATTTTGGAGTAAGTTACGTATGGGCCATAGCCCCTTGCTCCGGGGAATCCGGCTTCACGAGCGCATGCTTCTCCCACGCCCTGCTCTTCCAGCGGAAAAACATGATGACAGCGCGCAGCCATTCGTCTGCGGCAATCGCCAGCCATATGCCCGCCAATCCCAGTTTCAAAGGAAACACTAGCAAATAACCTAACGGCAAGCTCATTGCTACCATCGAGAACATGCCGATCCACAAAGGGAATTTCGCATCCCCCGCGGCGCGCAAAGAATTAATTAGCACGATATTGACCGTTCGCCCCGTTTCCAGCACGATGCTCAGCAACAAGACGTTGGCGCCAAGACGAATAATTTCCGGATCATCCGTAAAGACGCCCATCAACCGTTCGCGCAGCGCAATAACCAGCGCGACCATAATAAGCGTCGCCGCCCCGGCCCAACGCACGCTCTTCCATACGCGGCGATACGCCTCGTCCTTGTAGTTTCCGCCTACGAGCCTTCCTACGATAATCGCCGTCCCCATGCCCGCGGCCAAGGCGAACAAATACGTAAACATCGAAATGTTCGAAGCGTACTGCCGAGCCGCGAGCGATGCAGCGCCCAGGAATGTGGCGTAATATAAAAACATGATTTGGCAGAACTGATACATCACCTGCTCGAACGCGGAAGGCACGCCGATTTTAAGAATTTTGGCGATATATTCTTTGGACAGCGAGAAATAATATTGAATCTGGACTCTTACCGCCATGATGCGGTACAACAGCCAGAAGAACACGATCAACGCGAGGGCCCGGCTTACGACCGTCGATATGGCCGCCCCTTGAACGCCCATTTCCGGAAAACCGAATTTACCGAAGATCAAAGCATAGTTACCGAGAATGTGTATCACGTTCATGCCCAGGGAAACGAACATCGCTTCCTTCGTGAACCCGTGAACCCGAATGATAGCCGACAAGGAATTGATAATCGCCTGCAGGAAAATCGCTCCTCCGACGATAGACAAATAGCTTCGGGCATGCGTCAATATTTCGCCTTGCAAATTGAGCGCCTGCAGCATGCTGCCGCAGAACACGAGGAAGATGGCGCTGATTGCGAGACCTACGATTAAATTGAGCGTAACGGCCAATGCCGATATTTTCGCCGCCTCCACCAGCTTCCGCGAACCGATGTACTGCGCGACGACAATCGACGCGCCGTTGCCGATCACTTCCAGGACGAGAATCGCAATATGAAGATACTGGTTCGCCGCCCCGACTCCCGATACGGCATTGTCGGATATGGCGCTTAACATAAACGTATCCGCAATTCCCATCAGCATAAACAGAAAAATTTCTAAAAATATTGGCCATGCAAGAAAAAATAAGCGGAGCTCCTTCGTCCGCTTATCTCCTTGATTTGGTTCGGATTGGAAAGATGCCATGATGTCACCTGCTTCTTCGTCAAACTCATAAACAAGAGGTATCGTAGCACAGTTCCGTTCCAAATGCACGCATTTATTTTTCCCTATTCTCACCGCCAGGATGGCGGTTCATATCCTCGTAAATCCAAACCATACGATCCAAAAACCACAGTTTTCCCATATATACAAGAGCACATCCGAACAGCGTCATCCAAAGATCGAACCGGAACACGCCAATCATCACGAACAACGCTCCGATTCCGGCAATTGCGCTTAACAAATTCGGCAACCGCTTATGCGATGCGGGTATAGGGACTCGATCGCGATTCAGCCATAGCCGTTCGCCGAAGACGCATTTGGAAGCCCAATGATCCGTCGAACGCGGTGCGGGGAAAATATGCGGATTGACCATCGCCCATGCAACGGCAAGCGCCACCGGCACCGCGGCCCACCATCCTATCCAGGTCCTGCTCCAAAACGCGAGAATAAGGAGCGGCATGACCGAGTTGCGCGTCCAGACGCTCCACGGATTGGCATGACGCAGCCATGCCCGATCGTCCAACTTATACATGTTGCTGATTTTCCGTTCCAGCGTCATGAGCTTGCACCGCCTTTCCCAGGATTTGCGCCGTTCTCGTAAATACCCGTTTGCAGCATTTCGAGATATAAGCGCAATTCGTTCGTATAGCGTTCTAATTGGTCCAGCCCCCGATTCGCAGAAGCGCAATGCTCCGCCATGAACCTGTGACTCAACGCGTTCACGGCGGTAACGACCAGGTCAAACGCTCTGGACGGATCGATGCCTTCCCGGAATGCGGACGTATCGACGTCATCGAAGGTTACCGAAGTCAGCGATGCGATCGCCATTCTCCGCTTGCTTATTTCTTCGGACAATTCATCCGGCGCTTGGGACGAGAAGGCCTCGACGATCAATTTGTACATGAGGGGGTATTGCAAGAAAAACCGCATCTTCACCTCGCTGATGCGCATAATTCGCTTGAACAAATCGGCGGGCAGCTTCGCCTGTTCTTCTTTCATAAATGAACCGAGACGGTTCAAGCAATGGTCAAGGACAGTTACATATAGATTTTTTTTGCTTGAAAAATAATGAAACAAAATCCCTTTGGAAATGCCCGCCTGCTGGATCATTTGGTTCGTCGACGCTTTCTCGTATCCCCGCTGGGCAAAATGTTCGAGGGCAATATCCGTGATGGCTTGTTTTTTATCCTCGGGAATCGAGCCGTTTTGTTGTTCCGCCAATAGATTCACCTTCCCGTTCCATTGTTTGACCATGTGGTCAATCTTGTGTTCATTATACCGCGGGTTGACCACGCGGTCAATATCGGGCAGCCTTTTCTTTTCCTTGCACCGGACCCCTTTCGCGGGAATAACATGGATGTAGGCATTAACCTAGATTAAGGAGGAACCTATGAACCCATATCCCGTGTATCCTTATTACGGCAAGGAAACCAAATGCGAAGAACGGCCTATCGCCTTCCCTCCGCAGCATCAAGACCGTCAGCCCGGGCTGGAGTATGTCATGAGGCCGAGACCTATATTTGAAAACCCGTCCTATATCGGCAGCCGCAAACTGCAAAACAAAGTAGCGATCATTACCGGCGGGGACAGCGGCATAGGCCGCGCCGCCGCCATCGCGTTCGCCAAGGAAGGCGCGGACGTCGCGTTTGCCTATCTGTACGAGAGACGGGATGCGGACGAAACAAAAGCGCGGATCGAACAGCTTGGCAGGCGGTGCCTGGCGCTGCAGGCCGATCTGCGGTCGAAGAAAGCATGCGCCAACGTCGTCGAGCAAACGATCGGGACGTTCGGCAAATTGGATATATTGGTCAATAACGTCGGTGTGCAATATCCGCAGCAGCGGCTGACCGATATTACCGAGGAGCAGTTGGAACAAACGTTTCGAACGAATATCTATTCCTTTTTCTTCATGACGCAAGCGGCTCTGACATATTTAAAATCGGGCGCATCGATCATTAATACCGCCTCCATCACCGCCTATCAGGGCGAGAAAACGCTGATCGACTATTCCGCCACCAAAGGGGCGATCGTATCCTTCACCCGTTCTCTAGCTCTCTCCCTCGTCGATCAGTCCATTCGCGTCAACGCCGTCGCTCCCGGTCCGATCTGGACGCCGCTGATTCCGTCGAGCTTCTCGGCCGAACGCGTCGCCACTTTCGGTACGGATACCCCGATGAAACGCGCGGGCCAACCGTTCGAGCTCGCGCCTGCATACGTCTATTTGGCTAGCGACGATTCCCGCTATGTCACCGGGGAGACGATGCATGTCAACGGCGGCGACTTTATTACGTCTTAGGAAGAGGGGGCGCCGGGACCGTGTCTTGCATTAGCTCCAAAACCCGGCGTTAATATTGCCGTTTTCCTATCTAAATGCCGATTAGATGGAAATACTACCGCTAATTTCTATCCATTTCCATATTTATCGTATGCTACGGAAATTAGCGGCAGAAATCTCCGCTAATTTCTCAAAACCCTTCCGTGGAGTATATTAACTCCGGTTTTTACTGCTAGTTGCTTGCGCTCTTGCCGCTCTCCTCTCGTGTACAGAGACCTGTAAATGACGCCCATAAGCAAGCATGGAGCCCCCCATCAGGAGGCTCCATTCGTTAACCGGATCACACTCAATACATCCATTCGCTCATTCGTTTCTTCATGATACAGCCACTGTCCCTGCACGTGATCGACGAACAGCACGCCGTTCAAATGATCGATCTCATGCTGCATGCAGCGGGCGAGAAACCCTTGGCCTTCCAATATCCGTTCCCGGCCGGACCGATCCAGCGTCTTGACCTTCACCCGGTCGGCCCGTTTGACATGGCCGTAATATCCGGGAAACGACAGGCAAGCTTCCGGACCAAACTGTTCGCCATCCGCCTCGACGATCTCGGGATTGATCAATTCGATCAACCCGTCGCCGCAATCCATGACGATCAATCTTCGCAAAATGCCGACCTGAGGGGCGGCCAATCCCGCACGCCCGTCGGTCGCGTACAATGTTTCCGCCATGTCGTCGAGCAGCTTGATCATTTTCGGAGACAGCTCGTCGACCGGCTTCGCTTTTTTTCGCAAAATCGGATCCCCGAAGGGAACAATATCCTTTACGCTCATCTTTACGCTCCTTTCACCTGTTTGGACGGCTTATGCACCCATAAATCGCTAGGTGTACATTCCAGTGCGGTGCATAGCGCATCAAGCGTATCGGCCTTCATTTGCTTCGGCTGGCTTGTAAGCAGAGCGCTGATCGACGGAGCCGATAAGCTGTAACCCGCCTTTTCCTTGAGCAGCCGTGCCAGTTCCGCCCCGGTCCAAATGCCCCGCTCGGCCATGATCTTGCGCAACATCCAAATGAGCATGGTAAATGTCCTTCCCTTCGAAAAATTAGGTGTTACCTAATATATTTAGCTAATGCCTAAATTAGCACATTCAACGAAGATTTTCAACGCTTTCTGAAATCAAAACGGAGAAATGGAGCTGCCGACGAAACAAAATATGCTTCGGGTAAGCAAAGAAGCCGGCCCCGTCTCGATGTCGGAGACAGGAACCGGCTTGCTTCTTTGCCGCGGGAACGAAAACTTGCATTAACTCTTCCTTTCGGGCATCGGCATGAAGAGCAGAGCAAAGGGCAAATTGCTGCCCGCGGCCGGGGTGATCCATATTTCCACCTTCTCCGCCCGGTCCTTCGTCCGGTAGAGCACGCTGGTGGAATCCTGGGTCGAGCCGATATGTTTAATATGCACCACGTCGCCGTTCACCTTCGCTGCCCCGGAATACAATCCGCCGCGCGGATTGAAGGTAATCAGCGTATTGGGGGCGACATCGTGCAGTACGATCTTATACAGCACTCCGTAATTGCCCGAATTCACAGCTGGCGTATGCTTGATGCCATCGATCCCTTGCTGGAACGGGTCCGTCGTATTGTCGGTCAGCGGGAGCCGCTGCGGGCGGTTTCCTACCTTGCCTCTATATTCGAACACGCGAGTCGAGTCCGGGAACGTTCCTCTAACGATCGATTCGCCCGGATCGAGGTCAGGCAATACGGGTACAAGTTCAAGCGGATCTCCGCCTTCCTTGATCATAAGGACCGTATATTGAATCGGCGCGTCCCCGTATACATCCGCATTCAATGTAATAATGTCGCCCGATGCGACGGTGAGCGAGCTTAACCCGGTAAAGATGACTTTGCTTTCCCCGGCTTCCAGCCGAATATTGGCGCGCTCGCTGCCCGACACGAAAGATTCGAAGTACCTGGCGGCCGCCTGTCTCCCGGCAACCTCCGGATGATTCGTCGGACCGGCGATGCCGAGGCTCTCGACCGCAATGTTCGCGGGCTCGGAATTCGCATTGCCGGCGATCACATAAAATTTCGCCTTCTCCCCCATATTATTCATATGATGGATCATAAAGCGGGTGCGCCCCGCAATGGTATCCTGATACAGTATGCCTTCCGAATTGACCGTTTCCGGTCCGCTGGCGCGGAACAGCGTATAAGGTTCGGTGGTATAGTTATACGGAAGAGGTTCGAAGCCCAGAATGGAACCGCCGTTAATGTCGAAATTGCCGCCCGGCGGCGTGAACAAACGGTCGAATTCCTCCTTGGTATAGAGCGTCTCCGAGGTAATTTCAATCCGCTTGCTGTACGTCGAAGACGCTCCGTGCTTGTCGGTAACGGTGAGCCGGATCTCGACCGTGCCCGGTTCGAAAAACGCGGGCTGATCGTTCTCCCACTTGCGTTCCACGATCGCATCTTCGTCGTCCGTGCTTTGATCTTCTTTTTTGATCGGCTCGCCCATGCGGTACTTCTCTTTATCCGTCACGAAAAAGGCCACAGGCGGCTCGTTCGGCTTGGGCGGTTCGTCCGGTTCCACAACCCAACTGAGAGTGATTCGATCGTCCTGGAGCGCAAGCGAAATCTCGGCGGCGGCCGCCAGCGACCTTAACGGCACCATATAAACGCCCCGATCCGCATAAGGGGCGCCTGCCATCGTACGGGATACCCCGTCCACCGTATAGGCATTGCTGTCCAATGTATACCGTATTTCATGGTCTTCCTTCGTCAACAGCGTCTCCTTCGTCTCCACATCATGCCCGATGGCATACCCAAGGCGTTCTGCAACGGAACGCAAGCCCACATAAGTCACCCCGTTCTTGGCGACCGTCTCATGAGTTGCGGCGTATTCCGCTCCGTTATGCATGATCTTGCTGCTGTCCAGATATAAAATAAGTTCATGGGGGCCGTAGCCGCCCGGCTCTTCCGGCCCCGCCGCAGGTTCTGCATGAACCTGCGCCATCGCCGCGATTTGCGAAAGAATAAGCAAAGTAACGATCATAGCTCTTTTGATGTTCATTTCATAGCTCCTTTATTTCATTCCTACGATCATAACGCCCAAGACGATTACGCCGGCGCCAAGCCAGCGGTTCGGCGGGACCGCTTCCCCGAACAATTGCCAGGCGGCGACGAGTCCGATGACATACGCCAAGCTTTGCAGCGGATAGGCCGCGCTTAACGGCAGCCGCGACAACACAAACAACCATAGCACGGTAGCCAATCCGTACAAGACGATGCCTAGCAGAATGAGCGGCGAGAACAACACTGCTGCGATATTGTTCAGATGCAAGCCGCCTTGCGAGTCCAGGCCCATCTTCCACACGACTTGTCCGGCGACCAAGCATAAAATATTAAGCGCCAGCAATAAATAGATCATCCCGGATTCGTCTCCCCCGTTGTGAATTGGACGCTCTCGCATGTATGCGGCGCGCCCTTCTGTTTAGCAAGCCGATGAAGCATTTGCTCCTGCAGCGCCACGGTCTGGGTCAGCACGATTACGCGATGAGTCAGGGAAGAGACGGCCATCGTCAAATGCAGCAAAATAAACAAAATGGCAACAACGCTTAAAAGATAGAGCAGCGATGGCGCATAGGCGATGTGGATCCAGCCGGCCGCATCGTCGAGAAGTGACGGGAATAACGATAGAATCATCATCAACACGCTTAACAATATCCACAGCAGCGCATACTGCTCCCGCAGCTTGCGCTTCCGAATCAGAAGAATAATCGTGCCGGCAAAAGCGAGGCTAATTAGAAAGCTGATGAAATAGATATCAAATTCCATAGCCTATATTCATCTCCTCTTTCTTCTTCGTCTTCATAATAAGAACCGCCAATATCACTTTGCACATATAATAAGCGGACTTGAAGGCCGAGATGCTGGACACGCCGCTATGGCGCGCATTCATGACGACAGGCACTTCCTTGAAGGTGCCGCGGTATCGATCCAGCAGCATCAACGCCTCGACCTCGGGATAGTCCGTCGGATATTCCCGGGCGAACAGCGCGATCGCTCTCCGGTTGCACAGGCGATAGCCGGAGGTCGGATCGGTAATCCTCTTCCCGGTTAAGCGGGTGACCAGCCGCGCCAACAATTCGATCCCTATCTTTCTGGCAAACGTCGATTGATAGCCCGCCTTCTCGATGAAGCGCGATCCTACCACCATATCGGCCCCGCTCTCCTGCATGGCTTCAAGCAGCAGGCGCAGGTCGGACGGGTTATGCTGCCCGTCCCCGTCGATCTGCACGGCATAATCGTACCCGCCTGCTTCGGCATAGCGGTAACCGGTCTGCACTGCTCCCCCAATTCCCAAATTGCAGCTCAGATTGGCGACGAGCGCGCCCGCCTTCTCCGCGCGGCTGCCCGTGTCGTCCTTGGAACCGTCGTTGACGACGAGCACGTCGGCGTAAGGAATTTCGGCGCGGATTTGCGCGATGACGCATTCGATGCCTTCCGCTTCGTTGTATGCGGGTACGATAACGAGAACTTTGGATGGAATCGGCGTTATGTTTACGTTTGTCTTCATCCCTCTTGCCCCCTTGCCTTGGTTAACGAAGATTGCCCTCGCAGCCGGACATAGATCCAGCGAAGCATGGCCATGCCGACAACGCTATCCAGGATGACGATGAGCGGCATGACGGTATAGTTGTACCGATACTCCGGCACGAACGCCAGCCTGACCAGCGACATGACGATAATAATAACGGCAAGCAAAGTTGCCGGCTGCCTCCATTTCCGCAGGACGGCGACGAGCGCAATAAGCCCGAAACCGACCAGCGCGCGGTGAAACAAATTCCACGGCAGTACGGGGATGACCGGATACAACGGTTTATGGCCGCTGCCGAAATACATCCGCGAATACGTAGATTTCATTTTTCCGATCGTATACCATTTGGTGAAAGTCCACGTATGCTCGGTAAAACCGACCTTCAACCGCTCCTTGGCGATCTCCATTTGCGTTTTCCCCCGGTTGTCCACCAAGCCGTCTTCATAGTTTTTGTCCGGATAGGTTCCCGCCAGGAAAGGATTGACCTGCGTCGAAGCGACCACCACCTCATGCAGCGTCACGGCATTTCGGATAACCCAAGGGGACAGCACGATCGCCATTCCGATCAAGGCGAACGCCAGCTTGCGGAATGCTTCAAGCTTCTCATTCTTCCAGAAAAAATAGAAGGCGTGCAATGCGAATACAATCACCAGAAATTCCGGACGGATCAGTACCACAAGGCCCAATACCGCGCCGCTCAACATGGCGAAGCTCCAAGTCTTTCTCTCAAACGCGATCCATTGCACGTAAATATAAATGACGAGAAACAGCGTCGCCAGCGTCTCAGTCAATACGGCCGCGTTGCTCCATACAAACGGCGGGTAGATCGCCCCGGCAAACGCCGCGATCAAGCCGGCCGGCTGGCCGCCAAGCTTCCGCGCAATCACGTAGATCATCCATAGCGTAATCAAGCTGATCGCCACTTGAACGCCGCGAATATAAGGGAAAGGGTCGTTATGCTGATAATCCGCAAGCTTATAGATCGCAGCCATGAACAACGGATACCCCGGCGTCACCTGAGCGTTGGGCTCGGTACTTTTATAGGCGTATACCCCTTTCTCCAACAATTGCCTCACCATGATGTCGTAATGAACGGTGTCATGGGACACCTCATGATGTACCGATACCAGAAAATCGATACGCAGGAAGGAAGCAAGAGCGAATATGAGAATGATGAGAGAAATGACGGCCGGCTTCTTCCATTTCCCGGCGCTCGTTAAAATTCCAAGCATATTTTTGTCTCCTCGTATAGTATCTTTTGAAAGCTCTTATAGGTTAGTTTCCATCCCCTGAGGGGGATGGAAAACGGCCTCGAAATTTCCAGGCTCGTTCTTTGAAAATTTCATCTGGGACTGGACTTTCCGGCA
>NZ_CAKKLI010000020.1:0-92030 GCF_918697855.1 Paenibacillus sp. CECT 9249
GGTAAATGACTTGATTTTCGGGCTGGGTTTAGTTTGGTGCTGTCATTTTCCCTGACTCCCTTGCTTTACGGCCAAGAAAATTTCCAATTCTCAAGAATCAGGGACTTGACATCTTACCGCTGGACTTCACAAGGTTTACCGCGCCGTTCTGGTTTTGCTGAACAGATCGTCCAAGCAAGTGATTCTTGCGATAGCAGTAGATATAGAAGTTGTAATCGCCAAGATGGGGGACGCAGCGAATATAATAGCGATAGTGAGTGGTTTGTAAACAGAAACCACAAACATCGGAATGCCATGCGCCGGGGATACGTGCTTCCGGGTGCCGTCTGCAATAGGCTCGCATCTCATTCAAATTGAGCAAAATTCCTTGCCATTGCAAATGTTGCACAAGTGCCGCCAATTCCTCGCGAAAGGCAAGCGTCCTCCGTTCCCCGGCATGATCCGACCATGACATCCAAAACTGATCGTCATCAGTGCCGAAATCTCCTCGCAAATGACCGATATAGCTGAGTTCCTTGCTTTGAGTCGCGATCGCTGAATAGAAGTAAGGTGTCTCTTCCGATGCTAACGGTTGAAGTTCGCCAAACATCGCCCGAACCTCCGTTTCCACTAACGTTGCTGTTCCGTTTTTTTTCTTCCTCCCGGCTGGTGAATTTAATGGGTACCTCCTGTTCCAAAGTCATCATAAGAAGACAGGTCGGCATGATAGAACACCACATCGCCGTCCTGCAAACTAAACGTTGCTCCATACGGGTCGACAAAGCGATGCTGAAACCCTTCTCGTCGCCATTGATTGCTGAGCGGTGCGTGGATATACTGCAAATGTGGTTGATTCACCTGCTGATTGCGAATCGTTTCAATATTGAAATTGACAATGATGTACCCGTCCCGCAAAAAAATAGGCGACTTATCGTCCAGCCGATTGGTGCGTCCGTACTCGGCCAAGTTGAATCCTTTGGGGACGACATACGGTGCGGCAGGTAGACTGTATTCGCCGACCCAGCGCTGCACTGACGCATGAGCACGCGAAACGTCGATGCCGGAAGGAACTTCCATACTGCCGATAAATGTCCGAAGCCGTGGCGGGAGCAACATGACATCATATCCGCCCACGTAAACGGGCTGCTGTGCATCTTTCAAAAACTGCTGAATAAACGTTTGCCGGTTGACAGACGCACCGTTCAGCGACCAAAGGGAAGATGCCGTGTTCGTCAGTTCCTGTTGGGACATATTGCGCAAGCGGGTGTCCAGCGTCACATGACGTCGCTCCACATCTGCACTGGAGCCAATACGAATAAACCGTTTATTCCCCGAATGATAGTACAAGTCCACCTCTTGCCGGTTCTTACCCTTGCTGTCGACAAAATAGAAGGTTGGCGTAATCTTGATCCCGTCGCCCGAACCAAACATATTGCCCATACTCTTCAATTCAAATTTAATATGATAGCCCGTTTTGACAGCCACGTTTTTCTTACCGGCATCCGGATGGCTCCCCGGTCGAATCGGCAACACGTAAGGAGGCTGATTACCCCGTGCTGCGCCGTCGATGCCCTTCGTCCCCACCCAATAAGCGTTGCCAGTCGGCGTTGCACTTCCTCGTTCTCTGCGAAATACGGTCTCCCAATTAAAGTCGGCAATGTCTGTGATGCGGAAATCATAGACACGGCCGATCACTTCAACCGGCACAACCTGTGTGGCCACATGGTGCGTCAAGTCTAAATTGGCGTTCATTTGTGACGTAAAGGAGGGAGGACTGTTTTCAGCAATGGTTCGGAATAGTACATCATAATTGCCCTCGTCCACCCAAACAGGTAAATAAAACGTTGTCTGAATCTGGCCGACCGGGATCGACGTCCATGTTTCTTTCGGGATCAGCGTTTTCCGATCCGCTTTGTACACGTCAAACGGAAACCATACTTGCTTGTCGCGCATATACTTGCCATAGTCGCGATTGCCGTAACCCTTTATATCCCGATGTGCTCCATTGGTTGGGATGATGACCGTAAATGGACGATCCAGAATAAGCGCGGCTCTCCCTGTGGTCGGCAGCGTTTTTTGATTATGCGCCTGATCGTCAGATACGGAAGCCTGATTGACGACCGGTGTATGCACCGTCACCGGATTAATGCCATCAATGGGATAGCTTTGGTTCTGGCCGCCTCCAATTCCTTCGATGAGCGTATAGAAGATCGTGCCGGAGCTTGGCTGTTCGGCCTTGTTGCTTTTGCTGGCATCGATCAACAAACCGCTGCTATACAGAACTTTTTGTCCGACCTCGGGCGGAGTCGGTATCTCCCTCGGGGGCGGGGCGGTTTCTTCCGTGATCCGGTTGTCCATGATCGTTTGCCCGTTAAAGATCAGTGAGTCATTTTTCACTTTGATTTTTCCGACAGCCTGTTCCGCTGCGTTGGTCCAATCCTCATTAGGAACGGACGGGCGACTGGAACCTCCTTGAATTGTCTGCCCAGGCAACGATACATTTTGATAGACAGGATCGGTGATGTGGGCCTCACGGGAAGTGTCGTGAGAAACCGAGACCCTCGGCGGGGTGTAGCTATTCGGCTGCAAGGCAACTTGTCCGCTAGGCAATGCGTAGTTGGAAACCTCTGCTTTTTGCAAGCCGTATACCTCCAGACGGTCAATGAGCCAGTAGCTGTACTTGCGCTCCACGGTATAGCTTTTCGTTACGGTTTGCGTATCCGAGCGTGAAACAGGCACTCTGGTCGGATTGCCTTCGCTGTCAAGGGGACCGGAAACGTATTCCGTCCAGCGCAGCGTGTATGTTCGGCTAACGGTAATCGGGTACGTCTTCGTCCCTTTGATTTCCGTAAATTTGTTTCGGTACAGATATGCTTTGGCATTCGCTTGAACATAGAGACTCTCCGATGTCGGGATGCCTTGAAGCACGTCGAAGCGTTCCGCACCGCGAGTATCCGCCCGGATCACAGCCGAAGCATCGGGATTCATCACTTCGTTTCCCTTGACAGCTCCAGGCTCTGTTTCGTCATCCGTATCGCCATTTCCCCCTTTGTATATGCTGATAAAATTGGAGCCTCCAGAACCGACAAAGATGGACCGATCCAGCAACTTGCTATCTCCTTTTTCCTGAATAAATAATTTCTCGTCGGGTTTGTTGTTGTTCGTGATATAAGACCGGATGATTTCATACGTCTGCCCGTCTTTGGTGAGCGTGGCTTCAAACGTGTGATTCACTTCATCTCCAGTCGCATGTTCGCCTTTATCCACCTCTTTCAGAACTTGGCCGCCTTCTGTCATATAAATCGCCTTCACCGTATTTTTCTCAGAGTATTCGGCGATTAGATTCGTTCCGCCAAGCGCGACCGTAAAGCTGCGAATGCGCACTTTTTCGTTCGTTTCCGGGTTTTCCTGCACCCATGTTTTTCGTGACGGGTCTTGCTTCGGTGATATATAGGAGCGAGCGATGGTATACGTTTTTCCATTGTCTTCGATCACCGCCGGAAATTCATGAATGATCGTTTCCCCGATCTCGAACTTTCCTTTTTCAAATGTCACATCCGGTCGGTCAATCACCCGTCCGTCTACTGTTTTAGCGATAACGTCCACCGGGAATTCCGCACTACGATATGGAATATGCAAGCCAAAGTAATCATCCAGATCGTCCGGAAATCTCCAGCCTTCCGCTTGTTTGATCCCGGACAACGTATAAAACGGACCTTTCCGCACCGAGCCGTCCGCATTGACCGATACCATCACAGCATAAAAGTAAAGATCGTCATTGTTCTGAATGCCTTCCATTCCTGCTTGCCAGAGGCGCTGCGTCACGATTTCTTCGGGGATTTCGTAGTATGATGTCAACGGTTGCCCCGGTACAGGAGGATCGGGATGCTGCCCGATTTGTCGTACTTCCTGATTCATAAACAAGGCATGCGGCCTGCTGCGCGAGTCAGCGCATTGTTTGGGCGATGTTGTGCTGCAAACTTGCTCCCGGGTCACCACCCAGCCCACCGTCCGATACCGAATCGAAGTGCTCGCCGCCGTGCTGGTAATTTCGAATTGAATCTTGCCGTCACGGATAATCACTTGAGGCGGTCCAGCCTTCGCTTCCTGAACTGCAAATATAGGCATAAAAAAAATGCATGCCAGCAGCATGCACAGTACTCGTTGATAAAGTTTTCTATTGTTCACCGATCATTCCACCTTTGAAATCGTGTGGTTGAAAAACAAGCTGGCCGTTGGCGAGACTTTCAACGTGCTTCCCCAATTGCCGCCGACATTGGTGACCATTTTGATGTCGGCGTACCCTTCATACCACACATTCTTCTCAAAATCTGTTTCCTGCGGAAACCAGTTATCATAAATCAACCGTTCATGTTGTTTAAACGAGAGGAATTGAACCCGAAACTTGACGCGAATATAATCCGCTCCAAACCCGTCATAAAAAATCATGGACGGTTCCGGGTCCAGATAACCCATAATGTGAATTTGGTTTTCCTTCACCCAATCCACGTATTCACGAATATATCTCAATTCTGCGTTCGAGTTTTGCATCTTCGTTGCAAACATCCCCTGCGCCCACGTATCATCAATCGTGCGGTAATCCACATTTAACAACAAAGCGCCAAACGCTTTTAAGTGTCCCATCCAGATGTCTACGTTCTTCTTGTTGTATTCGGGAATCGTTGCGTATAGTTCGGAAGACACTTTGCTGCCATCTGGACGCGCATAAGGATATTTCATCTCGTACATCTCATTAGGAACATCGGCCAAAATGTAGGGATAGTCCGCCGCATTTTTCGGAAGATCCGTCGTGCGGAGCAAGCGGCCCCATTTATCCGTGTCGCTCTCAGAGATGTCCTTCGTGTGAATTGTCACCGTTGACGTACTGCCGTCCCATTCCACCTCTGCGCCCAGCACCTCGCTGACAAAACGCAGCGGCACAAACGTCCGGCCGTCCTTGGTTACCACTTGCGTATCTAAAGCGACCTCTTGTCCATTGACAAGCGCAATATTTGAACCGATTTGCAGTCGAATCTGCTGGCCGTCCCGTTCAATCGGTACCGATTGGCTCGGAGCTTCCCAGCCAACCTTGGCACCGAGCGACTCTGTGACAAAGCGAACCGGCACTAATGTCCGCTGGTTCTCATCAACATAAGCTTGGGCATCGGGAAACCATATTTTCTTGCCGTCCAGCACCACGCTTACAAACGTAGGAGGAAGACTGGCAGCACTTGCCGTAACCCCGAACAAGCTGCTAACCAGGACGGCAATCGTCATGGCCATAAATCATTTCTTCACTCATTTCACCTCTTATTCAAGTAATCCTGACTGGACTGGTTGTACGTTACTACTAGCATAATGTGCATGAATCAGACTGTCCACCCTTAGAAAGAAGAACAAGAAAGCGGCATATAGCCCTGTTGCGCAGCCGCTTTTTCACTTGCGAACGTTTCTTCTATCGGATAGGAGTACGGACAGCTTCTGCGATAATATACTTTCATATTGTCTTTCATCGCTCCTACAATCTCCGTTTGCTTCATTACGCGGCTGCCGCCCAGTGCGTAGTTGTTATATTCCTTGCGTCCCATCGGAATTCCCTGCATAAAAGCCACAACGCCCACATCGGCAATCGTGTTGTGCCATTCCTCTAGCGGGATGGACGGCAGTGTAAACGTATAGGAAAGACCATTTCGAAGGGCGACCTCGTTATGCTTGTTGATCCGATAGGACAGCTCATCTTGTATTGCGCCCACGATGGTGCTGCGCCGCACTTCATTAAATAACGCCGCATCTCGTAACAACGGAATGTTGGCCTCCGCCTGAATGTCCCTGCGAAAACCTTCATGCCAACTGCGAGTCGCCGCGGCATACACCAGCACTTGTTCGTCCAACGTAAAGGAATAGCTGTTGCCGCTTGAATCGGTATACGCATACGGCCGTTTGGTTCCCCAAGCCGGTGCCATGACCGTTTGGCCGTTACGATCTGTCCATTCATCCTCGGCATAAACATAAAACCCATCGTATCCAATGACGACAATCACCGGAATGTAACGGTTCAAAACCCCTTGCGCAACCGGATCGCCGGATATGCCGAAATTGGCGTACAACGTCCGGTAAAACGCCGTGAGCGCTTCCTCCCTGTTGACCGCCACTCGCTTGACCGACTCGTAGCGTGACTCATGCTGCTGATCAGCATTGGTGATGAGTGCTTGTGCCGCCGCATCCACCGCTGCATCCAAGGCAGCGTCATAACGCAGCTCGAGCAGCATCGTTTGACGCATTAGTTCCACGTCAATCTGATTGATCGTGGCAAACGGGAAAAAGATCAGCACGCCGACGACAGCCCATTCAATCCACTTCATTGCGTACCACCCCGCCATAAGGAATGAATATTTTATCGTTCGGGCTGACGGTGCTGTTCAGAAAATCAAACAAGACCGTGCCGGGCGTACGGCTCACGTTATTGACCGTGACGGTGAACGTATCGCCCACCCGCAGTTTGTACCTTCTTGACGGGTCGTCTCTGGGGGCAGAGCTACCGGGAAACAGCACCGGCAAGATTTGAGCGTTGTAAAACGCATCGTAATGCACTTCATACGTGCCCTGGAACGTTTCCGGCCTGGTCGGATCGTCATATACCGGCACATATTTCTTGCTTTCATGTTCCATCTGCACATCGAAATCAAGGCCCGTCGCCTCAATGGCCTGTCTGAAATCGGTGTACATGGTCGGTGAAATATATCCTTTGTCACGTACCGCATCCACAAAAGCCGTTGTCGCCCGCAGGACGACTAATTCTGAAATATCATCCTGCTGCTGGAACGCTGTGTAAATCGGGTAGATGTAAAGCAGCAGTACGGCAAGCAGTATCGCAAACACTTTGATATAACTGTTCATGGCATTCTCCTCAACGTGTGACGACTACCAGGCGCAACAGCCGCCCGTCCGTGTCACGTTCGTACGAGACGCTGTAGCGGCCATGGAGTTGGATTCTGTCTGAAAACCATTGCTCCCGGTTCACCGGTGATGCGTATCGGACGCCATCCACCACGATTTCCGCTTCTCCTTCTTCCAACCGCGCGATGGCCTGAAACATTTCGGTTCCCGACATACTGCCATCACCGGACAAGGGAGACAACGTTTGCCGGATGGTCCGGTCCTGCGTCATACCGGAGAAATAAGCCGAATCGGCAAGCGTCGCGCCGTTTTGAAACAGCCATAGCCCGCTAACCACGGCGATCAAAAACAGGAGACAGGATGCACTCATCTCCAACATCGTTCGAGTCGTGTAATCCAATGGCTTCCTCCTTTCAGCAAAAGGGGGCGCCAGCTAGACGGACACCCCTTGGCTTCATTTCGTTTTCGTGCCTTATTGTTGGCGGAACACGATCCCGCGAATGACGTTGCTGCGATCCAGCACCAATTTCGCCTGAAACTTTCCGCTTGGATTGACATAGTTCACATTGGCTTCATCGACGGTATGCTCCAGACGTCCAGGCGCATCGCCAACGACCGATCCATATGTGATGCTGTCCATTGGAACGCCAATGTTGATGACTTTGCCATACCACTGTCCGGTCGGGTTTTTCCCGGTGATAATTTGAATGCCAAACTGCTCCTGATCCGAAAACTTGCGCAGAGCATTGACGACTTGGCTGCCCGAAAGTGTGGTGTTGTCATACACCGTAAAGGCCGTCTGAGATAATTCCGTTTGGATATTGCTAAAATTGCTTTGAGCTGCTTTTGTTGAATCTTGTGCGGAAATAAACAACACGACGGCGAGGGTAATGAGCGCAATTGCGAGGAAAATGCCCGCCGCCATTACCAGCGCCTTTTGTGCATTGGACATGGTCGATCTCTCCTTTAAATGTAGAAATAAAAAACGGTCCTTTCCAACATGGAAAGCACCGCTAAGGGTGAATCATTGAATGCGTTGCAATTGCTCGTAGTACACCGACATTTGGTTCAAGCTGACAACAATGAGCGGAATGACCAGATAACCGAAAATGAGCGCCATCATTGGTGCGAACCCGATCATTCTGCCCCAGCCCGCCTTGTGCTCAATCAATCGTTCGTACTCCTGCTTGCGTTCTTCCTGTGCATACACGTACTCGGACTCCAAATCATCAAACGCTTTTCGAATCGGCAGCGTGCTTGCCGCCAGTTCCAGCTTTTCCACCATGCGCACGAATGGCTGAAAAGGCGCATCCTCCTTGAGCTGCTCCAGCGCCTGTTCAGCGCCTTGATCAAAATGGAGCAGGCATGTTTGCAGCGGCTCTTCGAACACGCGGGCGAACTGCTCCATCCAAATTAGCAAATGCTCTACCGACATGCGATCCATATCGGCCAGCATCGCAATGACCGCCTGCAATTGATCCACTTCATGCTTCATTTCCATTTGCCGCATCTTGCGCTGAAACAGGCGAATGCCGACCGGCGCCCAGTAGCCGACCCAGCCCGCCAAAACGGTCAATAGTGCTTGCCACCATTTGACGTATTGCCTGTCGAGTTTCTCCAACTTGCCCATAATGCGCTGTGTATCCGCGCGAAGCGCTTCATCCGAACGTTCTCCTCCAGTCTCCTTTCGCAACAGCTCCAAGAGCGACTCCTCTGTAGGCCTCACCCCCTTTACTTTATCGATGATTCTCCGATCCAGCACGGCTGCTTCAAGCGCTTTTTCCTGCTCCTCAGGCGTCGCTTGACCAAACAGCGTATCAGCATACACCGGCGCGTACAGCACTTGATGCCGATCCGCATAATGCAAAGCTATGAATAGTCCCATTGCTGCAAGAAAAGCCATGCTTCCCGCCACGATTCGCTGGACATAAAACCATTCCAACCGCAAAGGAGAAGCCGTTTCTTTCAGCAGCTTCACCATCCGTTCCGCTTCCCTTGAGCCAGGAGCAGGACCCAAACGGTGAACGAGCCAACGCATCCAGCCCCGGCCGTGCGCCCATTTTTCCCATCTCTTTCGGCTGGTGATTTTCGGTGAGGTCTCCAAGTTCTGAATATGACGAAGCAGAACATAGGAGAGCCAAACGCCCCCCATCAAGCCGAGCTTTATGCTCCAACCCATCACACTGCTGTAAAAGGCGTCCATCGCCGAAAAATAATAGCTGGCCCATGCTTCAATCGGACGGGTAAACAAGAGCGGAAGCAGGGCAATAACGGACAGCCCATGCAACAAAAAACCAAGGCGTTCCCGGCGCAACAGTTCAAAGTTTAATTCACCGGCCAATTTTCCCAATGCCTTCAAATACAATGATCCGCTATCCGTTTGTTTGTCTCCGTATTCCTTCACCAGATACGACAATCCGGCCAAACCTTTCAAATAACGGTTCGGAGCCGCTTCCAAGTATTGTTCCAGTCGTTCTTCCGCGTGGCTGTCGGTCAACACTTCAACGATTTCCTGGCCGTGCAAAGTCATTTCATACGGCGCTTCATCCGTCGCTTCGTAAATCGCTTCTTCTACCATTCCGTGTCGGTGATAATGATGACGGACATCCCCGAAAAACTGGCGTAGCTGACGCAACAATCGCATTTCCAACCGTTGTACGAATACGTCTGTTAACATGCCGTGGCAAACCCAACCGCCAATCATCAGCATGACAAGTGTAAATACATCGCGCACCCAAAGCGTGATCGGCACAGCCGCTGCAAGCAACATGCCCCAGAGCCAAAGCGCCGTCCGCATCGTCTCCAGACGCAGCTTCCACTCATCGCCCAAGTGGAGAATGACCATGCGACGGCGGATGAAGTGCAGGTAGGTACGCAAGAGCGGCACACGAGAGCAGAGGGTATAGAGTTGCTGCATGCCGTTGTGCAATGCCTGCTTGTTGCTCGTTTTGGCAGGTTGACGCAAGGCTTCATATTTTCGTGCTGCCCCGGCTTCCCCATAGCGGGACAAAAATTGAAACGCTATGACCGCTGCTAGAAACAACAGCGTCACTCCGCCAAGCAACAGGGAAAGCCACTCAAGATTCATCGCTATCCCCCCAATTACACAAAAACGCCTCGAAAGCTGCCTGGTCCGGACCGGCAAGCCGCTCGGCAATCTCTTTGCGGCTTTGTTCGGACAACGGATGAACCGCAACATAACGGCCGTCCCGATATTCAATGACATTTCGCGCTTCATACAGTTTCCGATCCGTGGAGCGATGGAAGTAGTCCGTCACCGTCTCCATAAACGCATCCATCTTCTCATCCAGCGTCTTTTTCTCGCGAAAGTCTGTCCGGTAAGGCATTTCCTGTGCAAGCGGTACGCATTCCGTGATGCGCTCGATATAGCGGCGACCGTCCGCATCCCGTTTTAAATGAATATCAAAGTTGATGACGCTGACCACTTGCTGTTCTGCCACCTGTTCATTGGTAAACACGCCGGTTTTGAGCAATGAATTGCGCAAGGACAACACCAAATCGCGAAACGTTTTGGCGTGGTGGGTAAACAATGTAAAAAACGAAGCCACTTGCGCCATTTGGATCATCCAGGCCGCTACCGGATCGGTCGCCACCTCACCCAAAATGTTGACCGAGCCGTCCGTTTTTTTCTGTATGTCCAGCCCAGCCTGACCGGAGATCGTTTCGGTTTCCCGAAGGCTGAGAATATTGCGATTCGGATAAATTTTACGCAGTTGCAGTTCAAAGCTCATCTCCTGAACGCGAATCGGGAGCAGGGCGGATATATGACGAACCATGGCCATAAGCAGCGTCGTTTTCCCGCTGCCTTGCGCGCCAGTTATCGCCGTAATGCGCTCTCCCATCACAAGATAGCGAATCAGGGCAATCGGCAGTTCCGCATGTTCATCGCGAATCAGCTGTTCCAAAGTGGCATTTTGCACATCAAACTTGCGCACAAAAAAAGCCCACGACTCGGCAAATCGGGGGCGCAGCACCACGACACGAGAACCGTCGGCCATTTCATTCACCTTGTATCCGGTCGTTTCGGACAACTGGCCGGGAAAATTATGCTTGTAGATGTTTTGGCATACGCGCCGCAGTTCCAGTTCCGATCCAAAGGAGAGGAAACTAAGGTGGATGGATTTCCCTTCATAAAAAACCCACACACTGTCATGCGCGCGCGGCACTTCGCCGAGTTGAACATCCCCGTCCCAATCCCAAGTTTCTTCCCATACGGAAGGCGGCAAACCGGAAACTCCGCCGGACACGCCGTCAATGCGCATATCGCGCAGTTCGTCCACGACACTAAAGCCTTTGTAGTGCTGGTAAATGCGCTGCACCACGATTTGCAGTTTATCCTCTTCCGATAGCTGGACGTCCTCTTGTTCATAAATCTCGCCGATCTCCTCAGACGTAATACGGTAAGACAGCTCCTGTTCTTCATGGGCATCCGGCTTGGGCCGATCCAGATCATAGCGGCGTATGAGTTCGCTAAGCGCATGATAGCCGTGACGTTTTTTGTATACATGAAGCAAGATGTCAAACCGATCCTGATGCGACAACGATTCAGGGCAATCAAACGGGATCAACCGGTTCAGATGTTCATGATCCAACGTATAGTGCTGTGCAAGCAAATCGGTTATATATTGCTTGACATACATTTTGTCACGCAGATCGCCAGACGTGCATCCACGCAGCGCTTTTTTCATCTCGGCCCGCTTGTTTTTCCGTCGCCGGTACTCTTCTTCTGATAGACCGTAATCCGTCAGGTTGGCGCTTATCACGCCATGCAGTGCTCTTTTGACGTATTCTTCCATCGCCTTCAACGTGTACACCGGCGCTTCCTGCTGGCGTTCCGGCAAGGTTCGGCTCATGCGCAAATACAGGAACAATACGCCTATTAAGACAATGCCTCCGATCAACAGACCATGTAACGCGCCCATCATATCGGGGTCTCCTTCCCACCGAAAAAGGCATTGTGCAAGCCCGTTTGTTCAATCAACGCAAGTGCCAACGCTCGCACGTCTCGCATGAACAGATAGTTTTCATGTTCCCGCGGCACTTGCCGATTGCGATACATGTAAGAAATCGCCTGCCCGTTTTGTCCATCATCCAACCACCGTGTATTGTAACTGACCAAATATACTCGCAAATGCCGTCCATAAGGACGCAACAAATTTTTATGGGTCAAAGATGAGTACCGATCATATTTTCCGAACACGAGCACATGCTTTTTAGTTGCGAGCATCGCTTGAAGTTCATCCATCCGAAAAAAACGATGGACAGCCAACCGATTTTGCGGGAGGCACACCACCAGCACATCCGCCAGCCGCAGTAAACCGTTGGTCCATTCCGATGAATTTCCGCTGCCGCCATCCACAAACACAAGATCATACATCCGTTTCGCCATGCTTAGCAGCGGTTCCATCCAAGGCGTGGCCATGTCAATAAAACGATCATCCGGCTTGCTTGAACCCGGCAGCAAGTCGAGCCTGTCCTTTAACAAAGGCAGCGTGTAATCCCGAATCATGTTGGGTTGCAATTTTCGGTTTTGCAGCAGTCGCAATAACGCATCTACACCCATATTGACTGAGACATCCATGTCCATCTCCCGAGAGGCATGCGTTTGATAAAAGCATTGCTTCAAGGCGATATCGTGACTTTCACAATGACCCAGCAGCAACATATGTGCCGAACACTCCAGTCCCATGACCGAGGCAGTCGCTGCCAGATTGCTCGTTGTCCCGGTTCCCGATACCGGACTCCAAAACACGATTGTATGTCCCGTCACCGTGTCCCCTCCTTTTCTCAATCATTTTGATCAGCTTGATTAGCGACGGAAGGTAGCGCGTTCTTGGCGAAGTCGCTTCCATGCCTTGCGAACGGTTTTGTCGTCCCAATCAAACAACTGTTGTGCCATCTCCCATATCGTGCGGCGGTACGTTCCCGATAGTCCCTTCACATCGATGCGGCCATGATGCTGGTTTTCCAGCTCGGCGGATACATCATGCTCATCCAGCGGAAAACGAAAAACCGCTTCCTCCCAGCGAATGGTCTGCTGAGCAAAGGCGGAATCGAGATACGCCTCGGTGACAGTCAGAGGAACAACGGATAGCATCATCTTGTAAAACGATACCGGTTGATTCTGTGCTTCATGCAAGCATAACCGCTGCATCAATTCGACATTTCGCTGCATGGTCAATCGGTTGAAATTGCTGCACCAGATCCGCTTGTCGTAATGGGGTAACTCCCACCCTTTGACCATTTCGGTATGGTCGGTGTCCATCAGCATCACATCGTAATCCATGCCACTTGCTTTTTGATACAAGTATCGTTCCAACTGCGAAAACAAGATAAAACCACAGGCCACGTCTATGCCTTCAAACTCGTAGAGCGGAGCGCGTAATTCTTCCTGCGGCAAATATCCCTGTGTCGTTTGCGCGAGAGTAGAGTCCACCACCAGCACCTTGTAATCCATTGCGGCCAGGAGTTTGCCTAGCAATAACAGCACATGGCTTTTATCCGGCGCTCCTAAAAACACAATCTTTTTCATGGTTCCTCCTTATTGATTGAAGATTTCTGAATAATCCGGGTCCGTTTCTGACTCTGGCTCGGACGCTGGCGGTGGATCGGGCAACGTCGCTTCGGGCGATTCTTCTTCTACCACGACCGGAAGGGAAGAAGGCGGCTGTTCATCTTCTCCTTGCACCGACTCTTGGTCATCCTGCTCCGGGAAACTAGGGGGCTGTGGCATTTGCTGAGCGGCATTGCTTTGCTGTGTTGCGGCCCGTTCATTCATGAGTTGTTGCTGAACGGTGACATTGCCGTACATCACCCGCATCTTGTCCGCTTCACTCATTTCATTTAAGTTACTTTCCAACCTTTCGCGTTGCTGACGAGCCAGTTCAGTAGAAACCTGCTCAACTAGGTTCGGGTTTTGCTCCAATAAATCCAACACCATCGGATTGGCCGGATAAGTCGCCGTCGCTGCCTCTTGCAGTCCCGGTTCGATATAGGGCACCGCGTATAATCTTGCGCCTTGCAAATAGGCATCGATGATCGCGCTTGATGTGAGCAGCAGGTCGGTTTCATTCATCTCCAGCCAAATGACGGTTCCCTCGCGATCAAGCACCTGCTTTTTGGCAAGCACAACGAAATCTTCGCCAGTCGGGAAGTTGATCCTCACATCGATATACTGTGATTTTCCGAGATGCGACGGAAGCTGGATGATTTGAAACTCTTGTGTCCGCACATCCTTGGCAATTGGGTTGCCCTCATACAACACAGAAGCAAGAAGCGGCATTCCCGGGCGAAGTTCAACTTTGGCATGTTTACCGACCGCCTCTTCTTCCTTAACGATCATTTCGGGCGAAACCAATGCGGTCGGCAGGGTCATTGCTGTGACGTCTTCAGGTTCGATCTGGTCACCGGCCGGAATGGTTCGAGCCACGGTCCATACCGTTTGCAGCGATTCTTCTTTAATCGCTGTTAACTGTTCTATTTGCCTCTCATAATGGGCGATCACTTCCTGATGTTCCTGCTGTTGTTCAGCTTGTCTCATCAAGTGAAAAATGACAGCCGACACGAGCAAAAGAATGCCGAACAAAATGGCAGCGATCACCAGCATCTTGCGATGACGATAGATCCAAGACATGCTCACGACTCCTTTCTATACCAAATGAATTTCAACTTTCTTCCTTCTCATTGCTTTTCCGCTTTTCTCGCCTTCGTTTTCTCCGTTCCCCTTTAGCTGTGTTGGAACGTTCCGATTCATCTTCCGGTTCTCTGCGGTCGAAGCCGGGCCTTTCTTTCATTAATCGTTCGTATTTCCTCCGTTTACCTTCCGTAAAGAGCATCTCCGTCACCTCCTTGTAGGCACAAAAAAACTCCCCGGCAATGGAGAGTAAGGAATGGCTATTTTTGTTCATGTTGCTTAAGATTATCGTTCATGTTCGCGTTGCCGCTTGCGATACCAGCTTTCCAACAGTTGAACAATAAGGTCCTCCTTTTGTTTTTCAGTGAAATTCTTAGGGAAAAAGCGATCAATGCGCTCCCGCTGAATGTGCATTTTTTCCCTCTGATTGGGCTTTTCCTCCGTCAAAATAGAGAAGATAACATCCATATTGAGCCGTCCGCCCTGACTCAGTTTCTTCATACGCAGCGCCTGCGACAAAGAGGGCGTACAGTCTTCGGACTGTATCGTTTCATAAAGGTCTTGTTGCTCTTTTTCGGCCAAATAAGACAACTCGACAGCCGGATTAAACGCGATCCGTTTTTCATCTACCATTTCAAGAATGGATGGGATCAAATGAGTCAAGCGAATATACCGCTGAATTTGATTGCGACTTTCTCCAACTTGATCTGCTAGCAGTTCATCGGAACGTTTTTGTGTCCCAACTTGGGACACATTTTCTTTACTTGGTCTGCCTGCCTGTCTTTTCATCGCCTCCAGCTTCATCTTATAAGCAAACGCCTTCTCGCTAGGCGCGATATGCTCCCTTTGCAGGTTGCTGTCCACCATAATAATGGTCGCTTGATCGTCGTCCAGTTCGCGGACGATGCAAGGCATCGTTTCCATACCCACCAGCTCGCTCGCCTTTTTCCGCCGATGTCCGGCGACCATCTCATAACCGCCATCTGCCTTCGGACGTACTAGTCCAGGAACCAATACGCCGTATTGCTTCACACTATCTGCCATTTCCAGCATCGCTTCATCCGCCTTTACTTTGAATGGATGATCGGGGAAATCGCTGATCTCTGACAACGGGATGTCCATCACTTTTTCCCGCTGTGCATCGGCGCGGCTCTCATCGGTCGAAAACAAATCATCGACTGTGGTCAGCTTGATGCTGGCGCGTCTGTCGTCTTTCTTTGCCAATACCCTTCACCTCCTTTGTAAATGCCGCATACGCTTCGGCTACTTGTCCGTTCGGATCATGCTTATAAATGCTCTTCCCCTTGGCGCTCGTTTCCGCCGCACGGATGGAAAGCGGAATTTCCGTTTGAAACACACGCAGCTTGTCTCCATAATCACGCCGAAGAACAAAGGAAATATCCTTGGCAAAGTTGGTCCGGCTGTCCACCATCGTCAGCAGCACGCCATCTACCAGCAACTTCGGGTTGATTTGGCGTCGGACACGGGAAACGGTTTGCAAAAGCTGCGTCATTCCTTTCGCCGGTAAATAATGCGCCTGAACCGGAATGATGACGCTATCAGCGGCCGCCAGTGCATTGATGGTCAACATGCCCAAGCTGGGCATACAGTCAATAAGGACATAATCATAGTCCTTTTTCACCTTGTCTATATAGGAGCGCAAGATCGTTTCCCTGCTCATTGTATTGACAAGCGAGACTTCAACAGCAGACAATTCGATGTTACCGGGCATTAGGTCAATCCCTTCGGGATGGTGCAAAATGCCTTTTTGGGGCGGATACGATTCTTCCAACATATTTTTAACGAGCAGTGTAGCCAAAGAAATTGACAAATTATCCGGTTCGCGGTAACCCAACGCATCTGTCAAATTGCCTTGTGCATCCGCATCCACTAGAAGAACCTTTTTACCTTCAGTCGCCAAGCCAATACCCAAATTAACAGCCGTAGTCGTTTTGCCGACACCGCCTTTCTGATTGGCAAGAGCAATCACCTTCGTCATTCGCTGTTCCTCCTTTCATGAAAAATGCCGGCTGCCTGAGAGGGACAACCGGCTCTTTGAAGAAATATCTATATAAAAAGAGAACGCCCCGATAAGGACGCTCTCTTGGATATTCTTGTTTTCAATTAAAAATCACTAGGTGTATCTATCCATTCCAAGTCGAGAACAATAGAAACCTCGATTTTATCGTTTAACACCTTATTCCTGTAGTCCTTTCCATTAGTCGTAAACGAAGCATACTTTGCAGAATACTGATAATTCAGCACTTCTACGTATCGTCTCGACATATTCCTATTACGCACTCCACATGCACCGTATGCGGAAACATATCCACCGGCTGCGCCTCGGCGACGCGGTAGCCGCCGTCGGCGAGGGCGCGCAGGTCGCGCGCGAGCGTCGCGGGGTTGCACGAGACGTACACGATGCGCTCCGGGCGCATCGCCAGCAGCGTCTCGAGCAGGCGCGCGTCGCAGCCTTTGCGCGGCGGGTCGACGACGACGACGTCGGGCGACACGCCCTGCGCCTGCCAGCGCGGCATGACGTCCTCCGCCGCGCCCGCCGCGAACTCGGCGTTGACGATGCCGTTCAACGCCGCATTCGCGCGCGCGTCCTCGATCGCCTCCGGCACGATCTCGACGCCGTACACCTTCCCCGCGTACCGCGCGAGGAAGAGCGAGATCGTCCCGATGCCGCAATAGGCATCGATGACGGTTTCCGCGCCGGTCAATCCGGCGTACTCGACCGCCTTGCGGTACAGGATCTCCGTTTGCACCGGATTGACCTGGTAGAACGAACGCGCCGAGATCGCGAAACGCACGTCCCCGATCGAATCGTAGATGACGTCGCGCCCCCACAGCACTTTCGTCGTATCGCCAAAAATAACGTTCGTCCGCTTCGTGTTGACGTTCTGGCAGATGCTGGCCACGCCCGGCACCCGCTCCCGAATTCGCGCCACCCACTCGTCGGCGCGCGGGATGCGCTCTCCGTTCGTGACGAGCACGATCATCAGCTCGCCGGTGCGGAAGCCGATCTTGACGACGACATGGCGCAGCAGCCCGGTTCCGGACTCCTCGTCGTATGCCGCAATCCCGAGTTCGCGCCCGATCGCCTTCACCTGACGCACGACCTCGTCGTTATGTTCGTGTTGAATCAAACATGCTTCCATATCGATAATCCGATGGCTGCCGCGCGCGTAGAAACCGCCCACCAGACCGCCGTCCACGACGCCCACCGGCACTTGAGCCTTATTGCGGTAACGCCACGGATCGCTCATGCCGATCGTCGGATGCACGACAACGGCATCCGGAGCCGTGTCCCGATCCGTCCTGAATGCCGCATTCTCGCCAGGGCCGCTGATCTCCTGCAGACCGGCCGTTCCCTGATCCGAAACCGAACCGTCCGCTACCGCGAACTTCCCGATTCGCTCCAGCGTATCGACGACATGCTGCCGCTTCCAATCCAGCTGCGCCTCGTACGACATATGCTGCAGCTGGCATCCGCCGCATTGGCGGTATATCGGGCATGGAGCTTCGACCCGGTCCGCGCTTGCCCGCAGCACTTCAAGCAGCTTGGCGTAGCCGTACTGCTTCTTCACCTTCAACACTTTCGCGCGCACCTGTTCGCCCGGCAGCGCGCCCTGAATAAAAAGGGTATAGCCGTCCGTACGGCCTACCCCTTCCCCGTCATGCGTGAGGCCGACAATGTCGACCGTCACTTCCTCGTTTTTGGCGACAGGCACCCCGGACAAATCCGCAGCCCCGCCTCGTTGGCGCTTCCCGCGCGCGCCTTGCTTTCCATTCTTCCCGTTCATACGTTTATATCCGCTCCAACTGCTCTCGTAAGCTAATATCAATCACGATCATACTGTCGCCATGCAGCGACACATGAATTAATCCTCGGAAGCTCTGTCCGCATAGATCCGAATATGCGAAGGCAGCATCGTGAACGTGCAAGGCAGCGTGCCGCCCATCTCGCCGTCCAAATTCAACTGGACATGGCCCGGCGTTGAGACTTCCAACCGATTCGTCTGAAAATAAAGCAAATTCGGATCGCTGAAATGCTCTCCGCGCAGCGCCATGCCGGCGATGCGGATAAACTCGGCCAAATTGCATTTCTTGAGCATTAATACGTCGAACATCCCATCATCCACCCGCGCCTCGGGCGCAAGCCGCTCGAAACCGCCGACCGAGTTCGTGTTGGCGATCAGGAAGATCATAAACTCTTCCTCGAATTCCCCTACGCCGGCAGCGCGCACTTTCAGCTCGAACGGACGCAGATGCGTCATTTTCTCCAAGCCTTTCATATAATAAGCCAACTGGCCGATCATCGTTTTCAGCTTGCTCGGCACCTCGTACGTCAATTCCGTGAGCGACCCGCCCCCGGCAATATTAATAAAATATTTGTCGTTCGCCTTGCCGAGATCGATCGCCCGCGTCTCCTGGCGAATAATGAGATCGCAAGCATCGCTCCAATGGCGCGGAATCCCGAGCGCACGCGCGAAATCGTTCGTCGTCCCGAGCGGAAAAATGCCGAGCGGCGGCCGGTTCTCCCGTTCCGCCATCCCGTTGATCACTTCATATAACGTTCCGTCTCCGCCTCCGGCGAGTATCAAATCGAAGCCGCGGTCCACCGCATCGGCGGCCGCGCGGGTCGCATCGCCTTCGCCCATCGTCGCGAAGCAGGACGTCTCAATCCCGGCCATATCGAGCCGTTGCAAAATATCGGCGAGCCGTCTTTTTATTTCTTCCCTGCCGGAAGTTGGATTATAAATGAACCGTGCTCTTTTGATCATCCGAACGTCTCCGTTTACATATTATTCAACTTCAACAAAGCCGCCGCCTGCCGTTCGATCCACCGCGGTATGAGCGGATGGGGCAGCAGCGCGTTGCCGTCGTATCGATAAGCCGCGCCTTGCAGCCGCTCCGGAATGACATGGCCCGTAAAATATCCCGGACTTAAAAAAAGCGGCATAACAATGGGCGCAAGGGCCGTACTCTCCTTCCACAACCGCGCTTTCTCCCTGACTTGATCGGGCAGCAGCAGCGCATACCCGGCCGCGGCGAATCCGCCGCGTTCGGCAACATAGGCCGCCACGCGCCGCAGTCCTTCCTCCCATCTTGCCCGGAACAGAGGCAGATCGCTGCCATGCGCAACGATCAGTATCTCCTCCCGTTCGGCATGCACCGACAACGCCCGCGCCTTATCGACGATAATGTTCGCGAGCAAATCCGGATCCCCGTCCATCGGCTGCCCGAAATGAACGTTCGCGTCCACCCGAAACGGCGGCAAATCCGTCGGCGCGTCCGGAGCTTCCTTCGCCCCGAGAGCGTATGCAATTTCATCGACATGCGTGCTGCCGGAGGAGACGAAGAACGGAATGACGAACAAGTCGGTAACGCCTTGCGCTTCCAACCGATCGATGCCGTCCTGAATGAAGCGGCCTTCCACGATCTCAAGAAAAGAAACTTCGAAGGGTACTTCAAACGAAGAATTCCCCGCTTCCTCCCGGCGCTCCGCATCCGCCATAGCTTCAGATAGACGGACGTTGCGCGTTATCGCTGCCCAATTCACCTGGCGCACAGCCTCGTCGACGAGCCGAACCCAGCCCGGATCGCGGGAGCCGTGAGCGATAATAAGGAAGCCCGCTTTCATGATTACTGCTCCAATCGTTCTAATGCCATTCTATACCCGTCGTTGCCGTAATTCAAACAACGCTTCACGCGGGAAATCGTTGCCGTGCTCGCGCCGGTCTCCGCCTCGATCTGGTTATACGTGCAGCCTTTCCCGAGCATGCGGGCCACTTCGAGCCGTTGGGACAAAGATTGGATTTCGTTCACCGTACATAAATCGTCAAAAAATATGTAGCATTCCTCAACGCTTTGCAATGTCAATATCGCTTCAAACAATTGATCGACCGTTTTATCGTTTAATTTTTTCAATTGCATCGTCTTAGCCCCCTGCCGATTCTACTATCACTTGTAATTTAATTGTACTTAGTTTACAAGCCCTTTTCAAGCTGTAAAGTTTTCATGCTTTACAGAATTGAAAGGTGAACTTCACCGCAGCGAACCGGGCATACGTCCAATCCTTATGTTAGCCTACCACATAGGATAGAGCAAGAAAACTAATCGGGAAGGAAAGTGATCCCATGCCCCAAGAAGGAAATGCGATGAATCATTATCGCGAAACGCCTTATCAGGGCGTTTACAATCCATATAATGCAGTGAATACGACCGGTCTCGTTCCCTATGCTCCACCCCAGGAGTTGGGGCTTGTGCCATATGCGAACCCCGCTCCCGTTCAGGCTCCCGCTGCGGCTGCTCCGAAAGCCGGAGGTTTCCCCAATCTGGGGGACTTGAAGGGCATTATCGACCGGATGGGAGGAATCGAAGGAATCGTCTCCACGATGGGCAAAGTGCAAAAAATTATGTCCAGCGTACAACAAATGGCTCCCGTAATGCGACTGATGATGGATATGTTTCTCCCCGGCAAAGCCAAAGTCAAAAAAACGATAGATCCCGAAGTGGACAAATGGAGGCCGCGCCGCCGCAGACGCCGCCGCGCCGGCAGTTCGACGCGCCGCCGCACGGCCGGACGCAACGGCAGACAAGGACAGGGCGCGAAATACCATGGCACGAGCGTGAAGAAAACGAACGGCGCAAGCCGGAAACCGACAAAAAACGCCGGTGTGCGGCGCCGCAAATAAGCGGCCGCATACCGGCATTGCAGCACGTCGTATATGGCATAAAGCCAATGCGGCGTGTTTTTATGTTTTGCGTTCGCTCACAAAAAAAGCCCGCCCTTCGGCGAAGCTTCATCCTTATCTATATGAAAAACACGTCGATCAATTTAAATATAATCATGGCCAACGCGGCGGAAATAGGAATCGTAATGATCCATGAGGCGACGATTTTCCCGGCCATCGACCACCGTACCGCCGAGAAGCGCTTCGCCGAACCGACCCCCAAGATGGCCGAAGTAATCGCATGCGTTGTACTGACAGGCAAGTGGGTGAGCGTTGCGGTCAAAATAACGGAAGCCGCGCTGATATCGGCCGCGAATCCGTTAATCGGCTCGATTTTGAATATTTTCGTCCCCATCGTTTTAATAATTTTCCAGCCTCCGAGCGACGTTCCGAGCGCCATCGCCGTAGCTGCGGATAACTTGACCCATAATGGCACTTCCAGATGGTCCTGCACTTCCGCCGCCACCAAAGCGAACGTAATAATCCCCATCGCCTTCTGCGCGTCGTTCGTTCCATGCGTAAACGATTGGAACGCAGCCGTTATGATTTGCCCCGTTCGAAAGCCTTTATTCACCGTATGCGGACTATGCCGTCCGAATGTCCACTTGAATATCGTCATGACGATAAAGCCGACGGCAAACGCGATGAGCGGCGAAAAAATAAGCCCCTGCACGATCGTCTTGAAGCCGCCCAAATTCAAACCCGACATTCCCGCTCCCGCAAATACCGCGCCGGCGAGCGCGCCGATCAACGCATGCGACGAAGATGACGGAATGCCGAACCACCAAGTGACCAAATTCCATATAATCGCGGCGATCAAAGTCGCGATGACGATCTCGACCCCGTTGTCGAGCTTGGCCGGGTCGGCGACGCTTCCCCCTATCGTTTTGGCAACCCCGGTAAAGGTCAACGCGCCGACGAAGTTCATCACGGCGGCCAGCAGTACGGCTACGCGCGGCGGAAGGGCCCGGGTCGAGACCGATGTCGCAATGGCATTGGCCGTATCGTGAAATCCGTTTATAAAGTCGAAAGCTAACGCCAAAAATATAACGATACCTAAAACGATCATCATCGAATCCATAATGTATGTATTGCACAGAACGTTGTCAGGTCTTTCCGCGCAATTCTATCCTCCTCGCTTCGAAAGCATTCCTTGGGTTTCCTTACGAATTACGCATTATGATGGACTCCAACGTATTGGCAACATCTTCGCAGTAGTCGGTCGTTTGTTCCAAACGTTCGTAAATTTCCTTCCGCTTGATCAATTCGATCGGATCGGTTACCGTGGCGAACAGGCTTTTAATGCATGTGCGCAAAATTTCGTCGCCTTCGTTCTCCAGCTCGTTGACGCGAATCGTATGCTCGCGGATGGCCAGCAATTTTTTTTGCGACAAAAGGCGGATCGAATCCTGAATCTCGACGGCGCAACGCTGCAAAATACCGGCAAAAACGACGACTTGCTTATCGTGATCTTTCATTTGATACATATCGAAACGGGACACGCATGCTTCCACGCCGTCCATCACATCGTCCAGCGATGTGGCGAGCTCCATAATATCGTCCCGTTCGATCGGCGTAATAAACGTTTTGTTCAGTTCGGTTACGATCTTATGAACGTATCCGTCGCATTTGGATTCGTATTCTTTCATCACTTTGGCGAATGTCGGCAAATCGCCCGGATTTGCGACGCCTTTCGCAAAATGATCGATCGCTTGCACAATGGTGTCCGACATATTTTGCAACGTTTCAAAAAAGATATCGTTTCTCTTGAACATAGTTTGTCCCCTTCGCTCAAAATGCCTTTATGCCTGATTTTTTCCCTTAGTTATCTTATCACAATTGCCGAAAGTTGTGTAAAGGAAATGTAATGCTTTTTTTGAATTTCTTATAAAGTTTGCCGTAAAACGAACCGATCTATGTACCCGATTGTTCCTCATTGTCGGATGACGGAATAACGATATGGCTGTCGAATGTCGGCGAATTGGGAACGATGTGATAGTACGTTTTGCCCGGATAGAAAGGCAGTTCCCTGCCGTCTCTGCTAATGCGAATTATATCGCCCGGAGCGCGCGACCACCGGCATTCGATCATTTTGCCGCGCTGGAACAGAACGGCTTCGCCGCCTTGCTCCAAATTAATAGCCAGTCGCCCGATATCGTCCAACGTTTTATGATCCGCGCCGAGAACGACCAAATTCGTCGCCGTCAACTGCTCCTCCGTCTCCAAATCGATATGCGGCTTGCCGTCGATATAACGTTTGTACAGCTTCGTCTCCTCGTCGTATTCATAGGAAACGCGGTAGTTTTTCAATAGAAATTGCAGTTCGATCCGCTTTGCTTCCTCGCCTGACGGCAACGAATCTTCTTCCAGGAACGGATAGGCGGGGATCGCTGCGTCTTGTGCGTATTTCTTCTTCTCCGCCCCTTCTTTCAGTTTCGCGAGATCGGAATATAAGTTATGCGGCGCTTTGCGGGATTTATCCCGCCAATAATAATTCCCGGCATTCGTAATTTCATCCATATAATCTTTGCGCTGCTTCTGCAATATCGCATAAGCGTCGGGGCTGCCCCCCGCGTGCACCAATACGCCGTTGTAGCTCTCTCCGATATCGATCAAATACGGGCGGATGCTGCGAATCGGACCGATCTTGCCTTCGAATTGCTCCTCGCTTTGATAAATCGCGATAAGACGGGTAATGCCGCCTTCAGCCAACACTTCGTAAACGATATCCGCATGCGTCAATCCGGACTGCGGCCTTGCCTTGGACATATTGTTGATCATAACGGCGAACGGACGGCCGGTTGCGGGTTCCTCGAGCGGCATTCCCGTCAACGGCGCGACATGCTCCGGCTTCTCGACCTGCTGTTCGATTTCAGGCAATTCAGGCGCGACAGGAACCTCTTCCTGCAGCGTCTTCCCTTGTCCGCAAGCCGTTAGTAGAATCGTTACGATCATAATAAGCAGAGTGGCGTGATACCGCGCACTTGTTTTCTTCATGGAATGCCTCCCTCAAGCGTCTAGTAAATCCAAAGAAAATTATACCACGAAATGATAGATTTGCAGAAGGGACTTGAGCAAACGCGGGAAGGCGGGACTTTGTGAAAATGTGAACATTGTATGGAAACCGTCCGCAAAACATCAAAACTCGGGTGACTTTGTGATAAAAATCACATTGTAAGTATGATCTTCGTCATACAATAAAGACATAAAGAAACACCAAAGATTAAAAGAAACGGAGATGAGCGAGATGATCGTAAAATGGCTGAGAGAGAACGTTGTAGCATCGTGGTTACTGTTGGTGCTTCGATTATATCTTGGATACGAATGGATGACGGCAGGTTGGGGGAAAATTACGGGCGGGTTCGACGCCGGCGGATTCTTGACGGGAGCGATCGCCAAGGCGGGCGGCGACCATCCGGCAGTACAAGGGTGGTGGGCGGCCTTCCTGGAAAACTTCGCCATGCCGAACGTAGGTCTCTTTAACTTCCTCGTTCCTTGGGGCGAATTCCTGGTCGGGCTAGGATTGATTCTAGGCACATTCACTTGGTTCGCAGTATTGATGGGCATGGTTATGAACTTCGCCTTCTTGTTCTCGGGCACAGTCAGCACGAACGCCTTAATGCTCGCGCTTGAAATTTTCATCGTCGTCGCCGGTACGAATGCAGGCCGCATCGGTCTCGACCGCTACCTTATCCCTTATCTTCGCCGCTTATTCGGCAAGAAAGGCGAGAAGGGCGACCCATTCGTCAATCATACCCCTGCCGGTCAAATGTAATTTGCCGGCAGACCATCGAATATTCGCTGTTCCCCCCGCAACGAGCCGGTCGTCACGACCGGCTCGTTGCCTGTTCACCTCATGAAGGAAAATCGTCGGGATCGTCTTCCCGAATGTCGTACAACCCGTAGCTCTGCAAGAACAATTTGCGCGTCATGTAATTTTCCCCTTCATGGCCGGCATCCGCCACGGACTTCCCCGCATTCGGCACTGCGATATCGCCCGGTTCAAGATCGTCCACGTAACCGGGAGAATGGCTGTTGAACAATAGAGCTTTGGTCAATGCGTTTCCATGCTCGTCGTCTTGCGGCATATGCACCCTCCTAACCTGATTGGTACCGTAAAACCCGACTCTCGCTAAGAGTCTGTTCCTCGTCGATTTTACATTACCGTTAGTGTAGGGACATACGGCCGTTTTTTATGCAGCGCCGAGCGGACCTATATCGTCCAATGCTGCCAATCTTCCTGGCGCTGCTCGAGCCGGTTGAGCCACGACTTCGTCTTCTCGATCAATAGGCGCTGGTGGGGACCGGAAGAATACGTATGATCCGCTTGAAAAATAATTTCCTGATCGCAATGCCCTTCGCTGTATTGCCAGAATATTTTTTGATACAAATGGCAGTAGTCGACGGGAATGACGTCGTCGGAAGTTCCGTGCGCGAGCAGGACGTCTCCGCCGAACTTCCGCGCCTCGACGAACGGTTGATGCCGCGCCAGCGATTCGAAGAATCCCGCGCCGAACGAATACCCCAAATAATCCGCCACGCCTTGCATCGTCGCTTGATCGTAATTTTCCCGGCCGATAATTTTGACGATATCGTTGAACGGATACGCAACCGCCGACCAGAGGGCCAGCCGTTTTACCCTTTTATCCTTCACCGCAGTCAACAGCGCTATCGCGCCGCCCAAGCTGTGCCCGATCAACGTGACGCGAGTCGCATCGACGTTGCCGCAGCTAAGCGCATAGTCGATTACCGCACGCGTTTGGGCGATCATCGAATCCAAGCCGAGATAGCCGTATTCCCCCGTACTTTCCCCGCAGCCCGCATAGTCGAACCGTATCGTCAAATGCCCGGCTTCGGCCAATGCGCGCGCCGTCTTGACGAACAGACGGTCTACTCCGATGCGGTTGCCCGCGAACCCGTGGCAAATAATCGTAAGCGGAACGCGCGACGCCTGTCCATCCTGCGATGCCGCCCCTTTCGGATAATGGATTGCAGCCGCAAGCTCCAACGTTTCATGGCGAATTACGATTTGCCGTTCCATCGCCCATCCCTCCTGATTGCATCTATTTTAACTCGTTCGCCCTTAATCTGATAATTCCTATAAATTTACTATGTTTTATTTATACATCATTTTACCCGTCGGAGTCAATAGAGCGGTTAAGCAAAAATAACAATCGGTATGAACAGATTCGCGCAAGGGAAAAGTAAGCACAAAATACCGGACTTCGATCCGGACACGGAGGGGAAATTCCATGCTCCAAAATGCGCTGCAATTGCTTAAGACGTATTGGCTGCCTATTGTATTGATATGCGGCGTTGCGGTTGCAATGATTTATGTCTATGTGAAGCGCGAGCGGATTTTTTACAAGGAATAGCGATTCGGTTACGAATACCGGACATATACTTCGTCGTAGCTTTCGCCGGGCAGCTTCGGAATTTTGATTTGCAAATACGGCTCTTTATACAGCGCTCTGCTCTCCATCGATACGACAGGGGCGGGCAGTTTAATCATTTGCTCCCTGCCCCCCGGCAATCCTTCGATTTTGACCTGAAACGTATTGAGAAAGATGCGCAAGCTTTTGGGATTGATCTGCTTGGGAATCCGAATCCGGACGAATACAAAATGATGCGTTTCAAATACTTCGCAAGACAGCTGCGTTTCGCCGCTCCCGATATTCATCGTTGATACGCGGTTCAACACATCCTTCACATAATTTTCGATAGAGGACATATCCAATGAAAAATTATCGCCAAGCCCGTTGAAGGGGACGTTGTTTTTAAAAAACGGATCTTGGCCCGCCCACTCGAAACCGTCCGATTTTCGCCGCTTCATTCCGTTCATCTCCCTGTTTCGTCATCCATATATGATATGGAAAGGAGGCATTTGAAGTGAATGTTCAAAACATCAACTTTTGTAAAGGAGATTTTGAACAACCTTTTGAAGTGACAAATGGGCGGATATCCTCATACAATAAACATTGACTACGCAGACGACGGGTGGGATGTTAACAATGCCGGCAATTATCGGAAATATAAAAATCGTTAACGTCGGCCCCAGTTCCAACGTTCAAATGGGAGATACGGCTGCGATTGTACTCACAAGCAATTCCAAATCATATGCGGGCGCCAACTCCTTTACAACCGGCGATTCCATCGGAACCAACATCGCCAATAACCAAGGCAGCGGCACGAATACGAACGATCCGGATGTAGTTGACAACTCTACTGCGAAGGGTGTCTGACATGAATTTAACCGTGCATCAATGTATCACCATACAGCAGATTCGCATCGACTCCATTACGAATTCGTCTCACTTTCAAATCGGCACGGCAGGCGTCATCAAATCATTATCCAATTTGTATAATACCGGAGGATTTCCCGGTCCCGCCCCGCAACTTGGCCAGCCGCCGCCGTCGGGCGAGCCTCTGGTGCCATTGCCGTCCCCTGTAGTAAGATCGCAAAAAACGGCATAACGCATTAACAAGCCCTGCCCTGCATAGGATTGGAAGGGAAAGGGGGCGACACGATGCACCCGCATCTCTACGGACAAATGGCAAATCATCTCCATTGGCAGACGGAACAGCTCCGCCGGATGGAGCAAAGGGTTCAACATTTGGAACGTACGGTCAAACAGTTGAATGAGACCGTTTCGAACTTGGAACAGACGGTACGGCAATCGCAGGCGGATATCGATTCGTTGAAACAGCGCAGCCATACGACGATCGAACGAATCGAATACAAATTCGATCAATTGAAAATCGAAACGCTGGAAGGAACGTTAAACATCGGCATTGCGCCGGAAGGCGGAAAATCGATCGAAGAGTTCGAAGTAAACGGCCAATCGCTGGATCAACTGACGGGGCCGCAACAAACGGACCTATTCGACGGCGTTCAACAACAAGTTGTTCGATATTTGCACGAGGAAGTGCCGAGACAACTCGCCTTGGCTCAGCAGCGACACGCTCTTGCGCTTGAAGCGAACTATGCCGATACGGTCATTGAAGATATTCGCAAACAGATTGACGGGCGCATCCGTTATTATATATCCGGATCGGATTATGAAGCGGAGGGCGGCAATCCGGACGAAGAGATGTCGATGATCGCCGAGAAAGTCAAGCGCGACATTGACGAAGGATTGTCCCGACACATTCAGTCACTATTAGATCGGAAAGGTTGACGATTGATGAATATGACGGTAGTAAACAAAGAAATTTGCGTCAAACAGATTCGGGTGATCGGCGTGGCTGCTTCTTCCGTTTTTTTGATCGGGGATACGAAAGTCATTACTTCATCCACCGTATTCGACACTCCGCCGGAAGCCGTTCTAACCGGGCCGTTGGTTCCGCTGTCACCGACTCGTTAAGCAGGTGGCGCTCATGGGCAGAATCTCTTGTGTCGCCAATATTTATATCGGAACCGTCTCGGACGCATCGACCTTTCTCGGCGGGGATGCGATTGCGCTTCGCGCGCAGACCAACGCTTTGGCGATTCAGCGGGAAGTGTCCGTCTTCTTCGAGGATGAAGGCAATTTCGCGGATTGGCCCGCCTTTACAAGACCGATTCCGCAACCGGGGATCGAAGAAGATCTAAATCTTACGATATATGACGAATGCCCGTTGATTAAGGTCGGCGCGATCAAGCTGACGGCCGTGTCAACCGCCTCGGCGTTTCAGGTGGGGTCGAATGCGCGAATGGATTTGGAATCCAGGCGCAAACATATCCGGCATTTCGTCACAGGCGTCCCGGAGGAGGCAAAAAGGCGCAAAGAGACGATCGTCATTTAACGACGAATCGTCTCTTTGTTATGCCGTATTATGATTGATTATACCAACGCTTTATTGGCAATATCCGACCGTTGATGCTTGCCTTCGAAGCGAATCCGTTCCGCATCGGCATACGCCTTCGCTCTCGCTTCGGCAATATCTTTGCCAAGCCCGACGACACCCAGCACGCGTCCGCCGTTCGTGACGTAACGCCCTTCCCCGTCGCGGGCCGTTCCCGCATGGAACACGAGGCTATCCTGCACTTCATCGAGTCCGTCGATCGGAAGCCCTTTCGGATAGGAAGCCGGATAGCCCCCGGAAGCGAGAATGACGCAAACGGCCGCTTCGTCGCTCCATTCGATTTTCAACTGGTCGAGACGGCCTTCGGCGACCGCGAGGAAAATATCGGCGAGATCGGTCCTTAGCCGCGGCAGCACGACCTGCGTCTCCGGATCGCCGAAGCGCGCGTTGAACTCGATCGTTTTCGGCTTGCCGTCAGGCGCGATCATCAATCCCGCGAAGAGAACGCCGCGAAACGGGCGGCCTTCGGCTGCCATCGCTTTGGCCGTCGGCTTGACGATCGTCTCCACCGCTTCGTCGATTACCGATTGCGGAATATGCGGCAGCGGCGTATACGTGCCCATGCCGCCGGTATTCGGACCTTTGTCGCCGTCATAGACCGGCTTATGGTCTTGCGCCGCGACCATCGGGCGTACGACTTCCCCATCGACGAAAGACAGGATGGACATTTCCTGCCCTTGCAAAAATTCCTCGATCACAACTTGATTGCCCGCCGAGCCGAACACTTTGCCGACCATCGTATCATGCAGCGCCCGCTCAGCTTCTTCCATCGAATAAGCGACGGCAACCCCTTTGCCTGCCGCGAGGCCGTCCGCTTTAATCACGATCGGAACCTGCTGCTTCCGCAAATAAGCGAGCGCTTCTTCGTAATTGTCGAACTTCTCGTAGGCTGCTGTCGGAATGCCGTATTTCTGAAGCAAATCTTTCATAAACGTTTTGCTGCCTTCGATCAGGGCCGCATTTTTGCGGGGCCCGAACACCTTGAGATCCTTGGCTTCAAGGTAATCCACAATTCCGTCCGCAAGCGGATCGTCCGGACCGACGACCACCAGATCGATCGCATGATCCGAGGCAAACTGCGCCAGCTCTTCAAACCGATGTTCCGCAATATCGACGCATTCGGCGATTTGCGCAATGCCCGCATTCCCCGGCGCGCAATAGAGTTGCTTCACTTTGTCGCTTTTGGAGAGCGACCATACGATCGCATGCTCTCTTCCGCCGCGACCGACGACCAAAATACGCATCTGCTATGCCTCCCAATGCTTCCTTAATGTTTGAAATGGCGGACGCCCGTAAATACCATCGCGATTCCATGTTCGTTCGCCACATGAATCGACTCCTCGTCCCGGATCGAACCGCCCGGCTGAATGACCGCGGTCACGCCGGCTTGCACCGCAAGCTCAAGCGTATCGCCCATCGGGAAGTACGCGTCCGAAGCAAGCACCGAGCCTTTGGCTTTGCCGCCGGCCTGCTCGATCGCGATTCGCGCCGCGCCGACGCGGTTCATTTGGCCGGCGCCGACGCCGATCGTCATATTGTCCTTCGCCAGCACGATCGCATTCGATTTGACATGCTTGACGACTTTCCAGCCGAACAGCAGCTGTTTCAGTTCCTCTTCGGTCGGTTTGCGATTTGTCGCGACTTTCAATTTCGAGACGTCGAGGCTGTGCACATCCGTTTCCTGGATCAGCATGCCCCCGTCCACGGAAGTGACGGCGAAATCCGGTTTGCGTTCCGCCGCCGCGGCAAGCTCGCCCAGCTTCAGCAAACGGATGTTTTTCTTCTTCGTCAAAATATCCAGCGCTTCTTGCGTAAACTCCGGCGCCAAGACGATTTCGAGAAAAATGCCGTTCAACAGTTTGGCCGTTTCCTCGCCAATCGGGCGATTTGCGGCGACGATCCCGCCGAAGATCGATGTCGGATCGGCTGCGTACGCCTTCCGGTAAGCTTCGTGGATCGTAGTGCCGATGCCGACGCCGCATGGATTCATATGTTTGACCGCGACGACGGCCGGCTCGTCGAATTCTTTCACGATGGCAAGCGCCGCGTTCGCGTCGTTAATATTGTTATAGGACAGCTCTTTGCCGTGCAACTGCTCCGCCGTCGTAATATTGCCCGCGGAAGCGAGCGGCTTGCGGTAGAATGCGGCTTTCTGATGAGGATTTTCGCCGTAGCGAAGGTCTTGCACCTTCTCATAAGTAACGGTGTACGTTTCCGGTAGCGGCTCTCCGGTTTGCTTGGACAAATAATCGGAGATGAGCGCATCGTATGCCGCGGTATGGCGGAACACTTTGGCTGCGAGCCGTTTGCGCGTTTCCAGCGTCGTATCCCCGCCTGCGCGAATCTCTTCAAGCACATGCACATAATCGGCCGCGTCGACGACGACGGACACGAACGCATGGTTTTTCGCCGCCGAACGGAGCATGGTCGGGCCGCCGATATCGATATTCTCGATCGCGTCTTCATACGCTACATCCGGTTTCGCAATCGTTTGTTTGAACGGATACAGGTTGACGATGACCAGATCGATATAATCCAGGCCGAGTTCCTTCATTTGCGCTTGATGCTCCGCGCTGTCGCGCACGGCGAGCAGTCCGCTGTGAACGGCGGGGTGGAGCGTCTTGACGCGCCCGTCCAAAATTTCCGGAAAGCCCGTCACCTCGGATATTCCGATGACCGGTACGTTCTCGGATTCCAGCAAGCTTTTCGTGCCGCCGGTAGAGATGAGCTCTACGCCAAGGTTTGCCAGTTCGCGCGAAAACTCCACGATCCCCGATTTGTCGGACACGCTGATTAATGCTCTGCGTATTGCCATAATGGTTTGTTCCTCCTTATTTGCTCAAATCATGATTTATTTTAAATGCGTGTTCAAAAAGTCGGCTTTTCAGCACCGAGAAGGTTGCGAGAACCCGAAGAAAGAGGAGCGCAGTGTAGGCAAAACCTACATGAGCACCTGAAATGTTTCCGGAGGAAACATACTACGTAAGCATATGCTCTTCGAGGGTGAACGCGAGATTCGATGTCGAATCTGCCACCAGTCACGCTTCGTGATCAAAAGTTGATTTTTTGAACAACCTCTTGAAGATCGTTACTTTCCGGTCCGTCAACTTTATTTTGCCTTCGCAATACCATTGCACGACTTGCGGATAAACCTCCTGCTCGGTACGTTGGATGCGCGCGGCGAGCGATTCCGCCGTATCGCCCTCCTCGACCGCAACCGGGCGCTGCGCGATAATCGGTCCCGTATCCATGCCTCCGTCCACGAAATGCACGGTAACGCCCGTTATTTTCACTCCGTAATCCAATGCTTGTCCGATGGCGTCCTTGCCCGGGAACGCCGGGAGGAGCGACGGGTGGATGTTGATCATTTTGCCGTAGTAAGGTTTCACAAGCGTATCCGTAATAAGGCGCATATAGCCTGCGAGCACGATCAGATCGATCCGTTTCTCCCGAAGCAGCGCCAATATTTCCTCTTCGTACGCTTCGCGCGATTCGTACTCCTTGGGCACGAACGCAAAGACCGGTACGCCTGCGCCGCGCGCGCGTTCCGTCACCTTTGCCTGCGGTTTGTCGCAAACAAGAAGCTCGATCGTTCCATCGAGCTTGCCTGCCTGCGCCGCATCGGCGATCGCTTGAAAATTGCTGCCGTTCCCGGACGCGAACACGGCGATGCGGCAGCCGCCCATTATACATCCGCCCCCGTGAACGTAACGGCTTTACCGCCAGGCGTCACGGTGCCGAGACGATACGCCTTCTCCCCGCATTCTTCGGCAATGCGCAGCGCTTCGTCCGCTTGCTCGGCAGGCACGACGACGACCATTCCGATCCCCATATTGAAGGTGGTGAACATATCGCGATGCGAAATGCCGCCTTTCGATTGCATAAGCGCAAAGATCGGCAAAATCGGCCAAGATCCGTATTCGATCTCGACGTTGACGTTCGCCGGAAGCATGCGCGGAATATTCTCGATAAAACCGCCGCCGGTAATATGGGCCATTCCTTTCACATTGACGCTCTCGATCAGCTTGAGCGCCGTTTTCACGTAAATTTTCGTCGGTTCAAGCAATGCGGCTCCGAGCGTTAGCCCGTCCAGTTCCGGGAGTTCGTCCGCGAGCTTATAGCCATGCTGTTCCAGCAAGAGCTTGCGCACGAGCGAAAACCCGTTGCTGTGTACGCCGCTGGATGCCAGCCCGATGACAGCGTCGCCGGCTTGAATCGTCGAGCCGTCGATGATTTTGGCGCGGTCCACGATGCCGACGGTAAAGCCGGCGATATCGTACTCGCCGTCCGCGTACATGCCCGGCATTTCCGCCGTCTCCCCGCCGATCAGCGCGCAGCCCGACTGGCGGCATCCGTCGGCGATGCCCGCCACGATCGCTTCGATTTTCTCCGGCACGACTTTGTCGCAGGCCAAGTAATCGAGGAAAAACAGCGGCTCCGCCCCTTGAACGACAATATCGTTCACGCACATCGCTACCGCGTCGATCCCGATCGTATCGTGCTTATCCATCGCGAACGCAATTTTCAGCTTCGTGCCGACGCCGTCCGTCCCCGATACGAGCACCGGCTCCTCGTACTTGTCTTTGTTCAAGCCGAACAATGCGCCGAAACCGCCCAGATCGGTGAGCACTTCCGGCCTGAACGTCGTTTTTACATGCCGCTTCATGCGTTCCACCGCTTCGTTCCCCGCGGCAATGTCGACGCCGGCGTTTTTGTACGCTTCTGACATCCTGGCACACTCCTAATCAACAATAGTATTTATAGCGCTTACCCGCTGTTTGACACCTTTCTCTATCCCTTCGCCTTTGGCTCTGGGAAGCGAATTCCTGCTATTCGAGTCAACTTCATAATTCGCCACCGTTGATGAAACCGGCTTGATTGCGGATGGCGCTCTTGTTTGACGCTAACGAAACTGACAATCCTTATTGGGCTCAAAATGAAGACGGGTCCCATTTTAACGAAAGCACATATCGTTATTCATTGGAAATCGGCAGTTTTATCGCCTTTTCCCCCTCAATAGCGTGTTGTAGTTTCGTTACACCGGCAACAAGGCAATTTACAGGCAATTAGCGTGTCTACGTTTCGTTAGCCCGCCCGGTCGTCAGCCGCTGCGGTATTGTGAGATTGGCTCGCTTCCGCATCTTTCTCCGCCGAAACGGGATGCTCCGCCGCCCTGGCTCCCCAATTCGCGGACACAGGAGACCGCTAATTGTGACAAACAGCCCGATTTCGGACATTTCGCGGACACACGATCCTTTATTCGTGGAAAAAGCGTAAAAACAAGCCTTCCAACGAGTGGATAACGGAACCAATGTCCGCCTAAACAGCAAATAAGCGATTTTAACGCAAAATAACGGCCGTACGGTCCGGATAACAATTTCTCGTTGCAACGCTATTGCGATTCTACAGCAATTTTGCAAGACCCGGCAAACCCTCTTCGCCGCGCTGACCGCCCTTTAGCAACCGCCGCAGCCCGGCTTCGCATCGTCTTCAAACTCGACCACCGTCGGGTAATCGTTGTCGAAGCAGGCGAGGCACATGCCGCCGTTCGGCTCGTGCGCCGCATGGCCGCCGATCGCCTCGATCAAGCCTTCTCTGCTCAAGAAGGATAGCGAGTCCGCGTTAATCTCCTTGCAAATCTCCTCCATCGTTTTGGACGAGGCGATCAGCTCTTTGCGGCTCGGCGTATCGATCCCGTAAAAGCACGGGTTCGCGAACGGCGGCGACGTGATGCGCACATGCACTTCCGTCGCTCCGGCTTCGCGCAGCAAATTGACGATGCGGCGCGAAGTCGTGCCGCGCACGATCGAATCGTCGATCATAACGACACGCTTCCCTTCGACGACGCCTCGCACCGCGCTCAGCTTCATCTTCACGCCCTGTTCGCGCAGTTCCTGGCTCGGCTGGATAAATGTCCGTCCGGTATATTTATTCTTAATCAACCCGAGCTCGTACGGGATTCCCGTTTCCTCCGCGTATCCGATCGCCGCCGATATGCTGGAATCGGGCACGCCTGTCACGACGTCCGCGTCCACGAACGATTCTTGCGCCATCTTGCGGCCCATCCGTTTGCGGGCGGAGTGCAAGTTTGATCCGTTATAATCCGAATCCGGCCGGGAGAAATAAACGTATTCCATCGCGCAAATCGCGCGCCGTTTCATATCCGTATAACGGTCTTCCGTCAATCCGTTCTCGTCCAGCACGAGCAATTCGCCCGGCTGGATATCCCGGATCAATTCCGCTCCTACCGTTTCGAACGCGCATGTTTCCGAAGCGAATAAATACGCGTCCCCGAGCCGTCCCATCGTTAGCGGGCGCAATCCGTGCGGGTCGGTCGCGACGAGCATTTTGTCGTTCGTCATCATGAGGAACGCGAATCCGCCGACCAAGCGGCGCAGCGCTTCTTTGGCCGCCGTGACAAAATCATGCGGCGACCGCGCGATCAGATGCGCGATCACTTCCGTATCGCTCGTCGTTTGAAAGATCGAGCCCGACTGTTCCAACTCGCGGCGAATGGACGGTTCGTTGACGATGTTGCCGTTCGTCGCGATCGCCAAATCGCCGTCGCGATATTTGAACACGAGCGGCTGCGCATTCGCAAGCCTGCTGTCGCCCGAGGTCGAATAGCGGACGTGGCCGATCGCGCATGAGCCAGAGAGCGAGGCGAGGCGGTCCTTGTCGAACACTTCCTTCACCAAGCCCATCTCGCGGTGATAACGGAACCGGGTTCCGTCCGTCACGCAAATGCCGGCGCTCTCTTCGCCCCGATGCTGCAGCGCATGCAGGCCGTAATACGATAATGTGGCCGCTTCGGGATGACCGAACACCCCGAAGATACCGCATTCTTCTTTTAATTTATCAAAGACGTCGTCCCGTCCCATGCCTTCGTTATAGTAGTCGCCCGTCCATAGCCGTCCCTTTATTTCATGAGACATGGGATCGCATCCTTCCACACCTTCTCAAGTTCTTCGACGGATGCGCGAACGGCCGGAACGCCGTTCACGGCAACCTTAAGCTCTCGGCCTTTCACTTCGCCCAATCGCTGCACGGCAATGCCTTGGCCGCGCACATAATCCATCAATGCTTCGGCCTTCTCCGGCGACGCCGACAGCAAAATGCGCGATTGGCTTTCGCTGAACAGCGCCAAGTCCGGGCGCAAATCCCCTGCGGCAAAGTTCACGTCCGCGCCCGCTTCCCCGCTTATGCAAGCTTCGGCAAGCGCGACCGCCAAACCGCCTTCCGACAAATCATGCGCCGAAGCGACCAGGCCTTGCCGGATCGCGCCGAGCACCGTGCCGAGCAATTTATTCTCCTCCGCCAAATCCAGCTGCGGCGGTCTGCCTTCCGTGACGCCATGCATCACATATTGAAATTCGCTGCCGCCAAGCTCCGCTTTCGTCTCGCCGAGCAGCAAAATAACGTCGCCTTCCTTTTTGAACCCTTGCGTCGTAATATGATCCGTATCCTGCACGAGCCCTACCATGCCGACAACCGGCGTCGGGTAGATCGCGCCTTTCGCGTTCTCGTTGTACAAGCTGACGTTGCCGCCGATGACCGGCGTGTTCAAGACGCGGCAAGCTTCCGCCATGCCGTCGACCGCCCTTTCCATTTGCCAGAAAATATCCGGCTTCTCCGGACTGCCGAAGTTAAGGTTATCCGTTATGGCGAGCGGTTCTCCGCCGGAACATACGATGTTCCGCGCCGCTTCGGCGACCGCGATCCGTCCGCCCACTTCGGGATCGAGATACACGAAGCGCCCGTTGCAATCGGTCGTCATCGCCAGCGCCTTGCGCGTGCCGCGGATCGTGACGACGGCCGCATCCGAACCCGGCTGCACCGCCGTGCTCGTACGAACCATATAGTCGTATTGGTTGTAGACCCATTCCTTGCTCGCCACCGTCGGCGATGCAAGCACCTTCTGCAAAGCGCCGTTCAAATCCGTCACTTCCGGATACGATGCGAAATCGATAGCCGCATGTTCCGCATAATAAGCCGGTTCCGCCGAAGGCTTGTTGTAGACCGGACATTCGTCCACGAGCGCCGTGACCGGCATATCGCCGACAATTTCGCCTTTATGGAACAAGCGCAGACGCCCGTCGTCGGTCACTTTGCCCACTTTGGCGCAGACGACGCCCCAACGTTCGAAAATTTCCCGCGCCTGCGCTTCATGCTGCGGCTCGACGACGAACAGCATGCGCTCCTGCGATTCGGACAGCATCATCTCGTACGGCGTCATGCCTTCTTCGCGCTGCGGAACTTCGTCCAAATACAATTCCAGCCCGTTGCCGGCTTTGCTCGCCATCTCGGCGCTGGAGCAAGTAAGCCCCGCCGCGCCCATATCTTGAATGCCGAGAACGATGCCCGAATCGATGAGCTCGAGGCAAGCTTCCATTACCAGTTTCTCCATGAACGGATCGCCGACTTGCACCGCCGGACGCTTCGATTCCGATTCCTCCGTCAATTCTTCCGACGCGAACGTCGCGCCGTGAATGCCGTCGCGGCCTGTCGGCGGTCCCGCGTAGAATACCGGGTTGCCTACGCCTTTGGCTACGCCGCGCTGAATTTTGTCGTGGTCGATCAAGCCGACGCACATCGCATTGACGAGCGGATTGCCCTCATAGCTCTCGTCAAACATCACTTCGCCGCCGACCGTCGGGATGCCGATGCAGTTGCCGTAGCCCGCAATGCCGGATACGACATGCTCGAACAAGTAACGTACGCGGTCGCTTTCCAGCTTGCCGAAACGAAGGGAGTTAAGCAGAGCCACAGGCCGCGCGCCCATCGAGAAAATATCGCGGATAATGCCGCCCACGCCCGTCGCCGCCCCTTGGTACGGCTCGATCGCCGAAGGATGGTTATGGCTTTCGATTTTGAACACGACCGCCTGATTGTCGCCGATATCGACGATGCCGGCGCCTTCGCCCGGCCCCATCAGTACCCGCTCGCCCGTCGTCGGAAAACGGCGCAGCAGCGGCTTCGAGTTTTTGTACGCGCAATGCTCCGACCACATGACGCTAAATACGCCGATTTCCGTATAATTCGGCTTCCGACCCAGAAATCCGCAGATCAATTCGTACTCGCTGTCCGAAACGCCCATTTGCTTGTAAATTTGCTGTTCGGCGATTTGTTCCGCCGTCGGTTCTTTAGCCGATACTTGCTGCGCCATGCCGTTCCCTCCATGCATTCAAAATCGATGTGAACATTTTTTTGCCGTCCTCGGAGCCGAGCAGTTGATGCACTGCGCGCTCCGGATGAGGCATCATGCCGACGACGTTGCCCTGTTCGTTGCACACGCCCGCGATATCGTCGATCGATCCGTTCGGATTCTCGCCCGCGTAACGGAATACGATTTGATTGTTCTTTTTCATCCGGTTTAACGTCTCTTCGTCGCAATAATAATTGCCTTCCCCATGCGCAATCGGAATATCGATCAGTTCGCCCTGTTCGTATTGGTTCGTAAAAGGCGTGCCGTTGTTCTCCACCCGCAGCGTTGCGGGATGGCAGCGGAATTTGAGCGTCGTATTCCGGCGCAGCGCGCCCGGCAGCAATCCGGCTTCCGTCAAAATTTGAAACCCGTTGCAGATGCCGATCACATATTTGCCCGCCGCGGCCGCCTTCGCCACTTCGGCCATTACCGGAGCGAAACGCGCGATCGCGCCGCTGCGCAAGTAGTCGCCGTAGGAGAATCCGCCGGGAACGATGATGCAATCGTACTTGGACAAATCCGTAGCCGTATGCCAAACGTAGTCGACCGGTTGCCCGACCGTATCTTCCACCGCTTTGTAGCAGTCAATGTCACAGTTCGAGCCCGGAAAAACGAGAACCGCAAAATTCATGCTTAACCCTCCAACTCGTAACGATAGTCTTCGACGACCGTATTCGCGAGCAGTTTTTCGCACATTTCTTTCACGCGCTGTTCCGCTTCCGCACGATCCGCCGTATCCAGTTCAAGCTCCATATATTTGCCGATTCGCACTTTCCCAACTTCGCCGAACCCCATCGAATGCAGCGCTCCTTGCACCGCTACGCCCTGCGGGTCCAATACGTTTTGCTTTACCGTTACGTACACCGTCGCCTTAAACATGATTTGTGATCCTCCTAAAAGTTTTGTGAGCGTTACTTCTTTGAACTATCTACGAACAAAACTTGCTTCGAAAGCATACGCTCCGTTTTGTGAGCGTTGCTTCTTTGAACTATCTACGAACAAAACTCGCTTCGAAAGCATACGCTCCGTTTTGTGAGCTTTACTTCACTGAACGAGCTACGAACAAAACTTGCCTCGAAAGCATGCGCTTCGTTTTGTGAGCGATACTCCTTCGAACAACCTACAATCGTTGCGGCCCGGGAACTTAAGGAACAAGAATGCCTTAGTAAGGACCTCTTGTGCCTTAATCCACCCGGCAAACGAAGATTTCAAGGTTTATGGAACGACTTTACCTTATTTGCGTTCGCAAAAGCCTGCTTTTAACAAAATATAACCCAAAACTTGACTCCAAAAGCACTAGCGTTGCACCGAATGTTTTACTGCGTTTCAAACCGATGATTGCGATAGGGATGAACAAGGTTAACGGATTTTGGAGGCCTTATTTGATCCAATAACGCAATTTTGGCGGTGTTAGCGGATTTTGAGGGCTCTATTTTTGTCGAAACTTCACAAAACCAAGGATCCTCAGCCGATCGCGACATGTTAACGGTTCGAAAATCCGTTAATTCCAAATATTCGACTGGAATTCAAAAAATAAGACCTCGGAAATCCGTTATATTTCCATGGTACCGCATCCCAGCTAGAAGATTTAATGCAACGCCGGTGCTCCAAAAGGGGTTAATTAAGGTACTTTAGTTCCTATTCCAGCCACTCGTGCCAAACCGGCCATGGCCAATCACTCGCCTACCCCTCGCTTGAAAACTCTCACCTAGCCCAAGGCCGAGCCTGCAATCAATCCCCCGCCCAGCCGTTAACGCCCCGAGCAAAGGACCGCCCGCCGCCCGCCGCCCGCCTCCCCTCTCCGGATCGCCGGGCTTTCACTCGGTCAGCCGCGCGTAAATATCCCGATAACGGCGGGTCGTTTCCGCCACAACTTCTTGCGGCAGCGGATCGGGCTTGCTGTCGCGGTCCCAATCGGAGCCCGCCAAGTACGTGCGCACCGGCTCTTTGTCCATGCTGTCGATTTCGATATCCAGCGCGTAATTTTCCCGGGCCCAGAATCTGGAGCAATCCGGCGTGAACATCTCGTCAATCCCAATGACCCGGCCGTCCAGGAGGCCGAACTCGAACTTGCAATCCGCCAAAATAATGCCGCGCTCCGCGCAATACGCATGCGCGTATTCGTACAGCTTCACGCTCAGCTCCTGCAGCTCTGCCGTCAGTTCCGCACCGACCAGCTCGCGCATCCGCTCGATCGAGATATCCTCGTCATGGCCGACATCGTTCTTGGACGCGGGGGTGAACAACGGCGCTGCAAAACGCTCGTTCTTGCGCATGCCCGCCGGCAGCTTGATGCCGTTAATTTCCTGCGTCTTCTCGTACTGTCTCCAACCGCCGCCGGTAATATAACCGCGCACGACGCACTCGATATCGATGCGTTCCGCCTTGCGCACGACCATGATCCGGTCCTTGAGCGCTTCCTTGTCCGTCACGATCTCGCCGAGCCGCTCCACATCGGTATGCACCATATGGTTCGGCAGCATCCCGGCCGTCCGCTCGAACCAGAACGCGCTCAGCCGGTTCAGGACGTTTCCTTTCTCCGGCACCGCGGGTTCCAGCACATAATCGAAGGCGGAAATCCGGTCGGTCACGACGATCAAATAATGCTCGCCAAGATCGTACAATTCGCGCACTTTGCCTTTGTACAGCAGCGGCGCCTTTACTAGCTCCACAGCGGATGAAATCGCTTTGCCCACGTTCGTCCTCCCTCTCTATGCGTTAAGTTCTTATATCAATCCCAAACGTTTGAAAATCGTATCCACATGCTTCAAATGCCAGCTCGGGTTGAACGCGTCCGCAATTTCCTCCGCGCCGAGCACATTGGCAATTTCCGGCGTCGCTTCGATAATTTCGCGGAAGCTGCGCTGCTCCTCCCATGCCTGCATCGCGCGCGGCTGCACCGTATCGTACGCCTGTTCGCGGCTGTAGCCTTTGTCGATCAGCTTCGTCATGACGCGGCCGGAGAACGGCACGCCATACGTTCTTTCCATGTTGCGCTTCATATTGTCTGGGAATACCGTCAAGTTTTTCACGATATTGCCGAAACGGTTCAACATATAGTTAAGCAGCATCGTCGCATCCGGCAAAATAACGCGTTCCACCGAAGAATGCGAAATATCGCGCTCATGCCATAGCGGCACGTTCTCGTAAGCCGATACCATAAAGCCGCGCACGACGCGGGCGAGACCGGAAATATTCTCGCAGCCGATCGGATTGCGCTTATGCGGCATCGCCGAGGAGCCTTTCTGCCCTTTGCGGAACGCTTCCTCGACTTCGCGGAATTCGCTCTTTTGCAAGGCGCGAATTTCCGTCGCGAACTTGTCGAGCGATGTCGCGATCAGCGCCAGCGTCGCCATATATTCCGCGTGGCGGTCGCGCTGCAGCGTCTGCGTGGAGATCGGCGCAGGCTTCGTGCCGAGCTTGCGGCAAACGAACTCTTCCACGAAAGGATCGATGTTGGCGTACGTTCCGACCGCGCCGGAAATTTTGCCGTATTGCACGCGGTCGGCCGCATTCCGGAAACGCTCCAAATTCCGCTTCATTTCCTCGTACCATAGCGCCATTTTCAAACCGAATGTCGTCGGTTCGGCATGAACCCCGTGCGTACGCCCCATCATCGGCGTATCTTTATACGCGATCGCTTTCTCCTTCAAGATGTCGATGAAATTAACGATGTCCCGCTCCAAAATTTCGTTCGCCTGGCGCAGCAAATAGCCGAGCGCCGTATCCACCACATCGGTTGACGTCAGCCCGTAATGCACCCATTTGCGCTCCGGCCCGAGCGTCTCCGACACAGCGCGCGTAAATGCGATGACATCATGGCGCGTTTCCTGTTCGATTTCATAGATGCGGTCGATATCGAACCCTGCGTTTTTGCGCAGTTCGGCCGCATCTTCCTTCGGAATGACGCCAAGCTCCGCCCATGCCTCGCATGCGCAAAGCTCCACTTCCAGCCAAGCTTTGAATTTGTTTTCCTCCGTCCAAATCGCCGTCATTTCCGGTCTGCTGTATCGTTCAATCATCGTTTTGGCTCCTCCAAATATTCGTTTGCTCCACCCAGGCGAGCGCTGCCTGGACGTCTTTCGTCAACAAGTTGATATGTCCCATTTTCCGTTTCGATTTCGCTTCATGTTTGCCGTATAAATGAACTTTCGGCGTTACGCCCAGCTTCTTCGCCGCTTCGTCGTCCCCGCCCATGCGCGCAAGCAGCGGCTCCGCATGCTCTCCGAGCACATTGACCATGACGACCGGCGTCAGCAGCTCCGTATCGCCCAAAGGCAGGTTGCATATCGCGCGCACATGCTGTTCGAATTGCGAAGTGCGGCACGCCTCCATCGTATAATGCCCCGAATTGTGCGGACGCGGTGCCAGTTCGTTGACGAACAGCTCGCCATTCTCCGCCATGAACATCTCCACCGCAATCAAGCCGACAACCTGCAGCGATTCGGCGATGCGAATCGCCAGCCGCTCCGCCTCCGCCTGCACCTCCTGCGGAATGCGCGCCGGTACGATCGACAGATGCAGGATGTTGTCCGCATGAACGTTCTCGCTCACCGGGAATGCCTTCACTTCCCCGCGCGGACTGCGGGCGGCAATGACCGACAGCTCCTTCTCAAAATGAATGAACTGCTCGAGCACAAGCTCCGTTCCCGCCGCGCTCAGCGTCTTATACGCTTCGGCCAACTCCTCGTCGCTGCCGGAGCGAACGACCCATTGGCCTTTGCCGTCGTATCCGCCGGTGGCCGTCTTCAAGACGCACGGCACGCCGAACCGGCCGACCGCCGCCCGCAGGTCGGCCTCGCTGCCGATGGCCGCGTAGGGCGCCACCCGGGCGCCGGCCGCTTCAACGGCGCGCTTCTCGCGCAGGCGATGCTGCGTCGTATACAGCAGCTCGCTCCCTTGCGGCACGTACGATTCGCCGGAGAGCGCCGCCGCCACCCCGGCGTCGACGTTCTCGAACTCGTACGTGATCACGTCGGCCTGCGCGGCCAATTGCCGCGCCGCCTCGATATCGCCGTAGCCGGCCGTAATCTGCCGCGCTACTTGGCCGCATGGCGCATCCGGCGTCGGGTCAAGCGTGACGAACCGGTAACCGAGGTTCGTGCCGGCCAGCGCCATCATGCGCCCCAACTGCCCGCCGCCGAGTACGCCGATCGTCGCGCCGGGCAGAACCGTTCTCGCGCCGCTCATAACCGCTCACTGCTTTCCAGCACTTGATCGCGGATCGCGTCGCGGCGGCTTTGCACGCGGGCCCGCACTTCCGGATCGAACGCTCCGATGATTTGCGCCGCGAGCAGGCCCGCGTTCGTCGCGCCCGCCTTGCCGATCGCCACCGTCGCAACCGGGATTCCGCCCGGCATTTGCACAATGGACAACAAAGAGTCCAACCCGTTCAAGTTGGACGATTTCACCGGCACGCCGATCACGGGCAGCACCGTTTTGGCCGCTACCATGCCCGGCAAATGCGCCGCGCCGCCGGCGCCTGCGATAATGACGGCAAGCCCGCGCTCCGCCGCGCTTTCCGCGTATTCAAACATCAAGTCCGGCGTACGATGCGCCGATACGACTTTCTTCTCATAAGGAATTTGCAGCTCGTCCAAAACGTCGCAAGCCAGCTTCATCGTCTCCCAATCGGATTGACTACCCATAATGACGCCTACTCTCGCCGACATCTTTCAACCTACTTTCTAAATAGAGGTTGTTCAAAAAGTCCTCTTTTGATCACGAAGTATATCTAGAAGCAGAGTCGGCATCGAATCTTGCGTTCACCCTCGAAGAGCATATGCTTACGAAGTATATTTCCTCCGGAAACATTTCAGGTGCTCATGTAGGTTTTGCCTACACTCCGCTCCTCCTGTAAATTTTGCTGCGCAAAACTCGCTTCGGAAGCATGGGCCAAGGGTTCTCGCAACCTTCTCGGTGCTGAAAAGTTGACTTTTTGAACTCACATTAATATAGAACTCTTTTTCCACAAACATACAATATTCGGAGAAAAAAAACAAAGGCAGCCGCTATTCGCTTCTACCTTCGCATCATCCATTCAACGATTCATGAAAATGCCCTACCAGGGAGGCCGTTCAAGAAAAATCATTCGACCCCAAAGATCGCAGAGCAAACTAGATGCGGAATCCGAATATTCGAATCCGGCACAAACGCATCCTGTCGCCGCAGCGCAGCCCCATGTTCGTCCATGTTCCACGAACCGTCGAACTGGCGACATTGGGCCGTTTCGAGCAAGGCATTTTCTCGTAGTCCGAAAATTTACGGTCTTCGGGTAGAAACTTCCGGCCATATTCCCGGAATTATACGAGGCAATCTATTATATTTCGTCATTTGTAATTTCTATTCTTAGTTTAACAGGCTCTAACAACGGATGTCAACTCGTAAAGACGAACATTATATCCGGAAAAATAATATAAAGTTCGTTTTTTGTCATTTTTCCTTCTGTTCCATCGCGGCCCTGAGCAAGTCACCCAAATTCGTGCCGGCCGGCTCTTTCCTTTCGTATTTTTTCACGAGCTGCTGTTGTTCGCGTTTATTGATCCGCCCCTTGCCGTCTTCCAGCATTTCAATCACGTTGCAGCCCAAGCATTGCACATATTTCCCCGCTTTGCCGGTCTTGAGCTCCATCTTTTTATGGCATTGCGGACAGCGGCGGTTCGACAATTGTTTCTCCGAGGAACGGCGGTATCCGCACTCCTTCCCGGAGCAGACGAGCACTTTGCCCTGTTTCCCCTTCCGTTCCATTAGCCGCTCGCCGCATTCCGGGCAATGGCTGTTCGTCAAATTATGCGGTCTATATTCGGCGTCGCTGCCCTTGACCGTTTGCACCAGCTGCGCCGCCATATTGCGGATGCCTTGCATAAACGGCTCGGTGCGTCCTTGTCCCCGCGCGATTTTCTCCAGCTCCCGCTCCCACTCGGCGGTCAAATCCGGCGTCTTCAATTCGTCGGCGACCAGCTCGATCAGTTGCTTGCCTTTGCCTGTCGGATGCAGGGAGGCGCCCTGGCGCTCAATCGTATCGGTGCTGATCAGCTTCTCGATGATATCGGCGCGCGTAGCCGGCGTGCCGAGGCCGTACTTCTCCATCTTCGCCAGCAGCGCCGCTTCCGTATAACGTTTCGGCGGCTGCGTGCGGTCGTTCTTGATCGCGCAGCGTTTCAACGCCACCCGATCCCCCTGATTCAGGTCAGGCAACGTTTGCCCCGTATCGCGGGACTCGAAGTCGTCTTCCCGCTCGTCGTCATCGTCATCCATGAGCGATTCCTGGCCGTACACTTCGCGCCAGCCGAGCTTGCGCACCGTCTTGCCTTTGGCGTGAAACGACTCCCCTTCGACTTCGACGGTCAGAGCGGTAAGCGCGTATTGAGCCGCCGGGTAGAACAAGGCGATGAAACGGCGCACGATCAAATCGTACAGCTTCCGTTCTTCGTTCGACAACGCCGACAGGTTCACCCGCTCGTCGGTCGGAATAATCGCATGATGATCGCTTACCTTCGAGTCGTCCACGATCCGCTTCGTAATCGGCAGCGACGCGCCGAGCAGCGGCCGGACGAGCGGCGCATACGGGCCGATCGCCACCGACTTGAGCCGTTCCTTGAGCGTGCCGGTCATATCGGACGACAAGTAACGGGAATCCGTGCGCGGATACGTGACAAGCTTATGCTGCTCGTACAGCCGCTGCAGCACGTTCGACGTCTGTTTCGCCGAGAAGCCGTACCGTTTGTTGGCGTCCCGCTGCAGCTCCGTCAAATCGTAAGCGAGCGGATGCGGTTCGGATTTCTCCGTCTTTTTCACCGATACGACTTTGCCGCTCTTCCCCTCCAGCTTCGAACGGAGCGTCTGCAGCCGGCTCTCTTCGAACACGCGGCCGTCGTTCTTGCCCGCCTCGCGCCACATCGCCTGGAACGAGCCGAAGTCGCCCTGCATCGTATAAAATTCCACGGAACGGAAATCGCGAATTTCCCGCTCCCGATCCATAATCATGCCGAGCGTCGGCGTTTGCACCCGTCCCGCGGACAATTGCGCATTAAATTTGCATGTCAGGGCGCGCGTCACATTCAGGCCGATTAGCCAGTCCGCTTCGGCGCGGCAGCGGGCCGATTCGTACAGCCGGTTGTAATGCGACCCCGGCTTCAAATTCGCGAATCCTTCGCGAATCGCTTTGTCGGTCTGGGAAGAAATCCATAGCCGTTGGAACGGCTTCTTCCATTTCACCATCTCCATCACCCAACGCGCGAGCAATTCGCCTTCCCGCGCCGCGTCGGTGGCGATGATCAGTTCCCCGATATCGTCGCGTTTCATCAAATGCTGCACCGCCTTGAACTGATGCGACGTTTCGCGCAGCACTTTCAGCTTCATCCGCCCCGGCATAATCGGCAAATCTTCCAGCTTCCACGTTTTATATTGCTGATCGTAATCTTCCGGCTCCGCCAGCCCTACCAGATGGCCAAGCGCCCATGTAACCACATATTTAGGACCTTCATAATGGCTTTTATGTTTGTGGTGGCTGCCCATCACGCGGGCGATTTCTTTTGCCACCGAAGGTTTCTCCGCTAACACTAACGATTTCATGGTATGCTCCTTTGCTATCAATGTCGTTTCTTCATTATACCATGTTCGCTGGTTGGCTTCCGAATTTACAAATAATCTAAACTGTGAAATATCAAAATGAGTCCAACGATGCACATGATCCATGAAATCGCCGATCCCGAATGTTTCGCCAGCTTGCCGCGCAGCTTTTCCAACGGTCTGCGCATCGCCCGGCCCAGCAGCAAATGCAACAGAAATACGATCAGCGGGGGCAGCACCATAATCAGGTTATATCCGGCCAACATCGGAAGCCACTGATATAACGCCAAATTCGAAGCGGTCATGAGGCCGATCGCAGCGAAATAAGGAAACGCCGTGCCCACCTCAATCAACGATGTCGTAAACCCGAGCGCAACCATGGAGGCTTTACTTTTGGACTTCGGCCTCGGCAATTCCGATTGTTTACTTTTCGGATAGTAAAAGCTTGCTACAAACAGTATCCCGCCGACGATCAGCATGATCCAACTGACGGTCCGATTTTGGAAGAGGGAAGAGAATGCGGACAGTATCGCATCCAGGCCGAACATGAAAGCGACGCCCACCAAAAAGTAAAACGCCGCGACGGTCGATAAATAAACGAGCAAGCGCGAGCTTAGCCGCTCTTTTTCCGTTAACAGCAAATATACCGTTACCCCCAGCGTCGCCGGGCTGAGCGTATCCAGCAGGGCCAATCCCCCTACCGAAAGCAGCAATTCGAGACTCACGATTCTCCTCCTTGCGCGGCGGAAGCGCCCTGTACGGAAGAAATGTAAATTTCATACCCCCGCTCCATGTAATCAAGAACTTCTTTTTCTATAGGATAGAGCCCGAGCTCTTCGGATTGCGCCGAAGACTTCCTTGCGTCCCATAATTTATCCAGAAACTCGTCTTCGCCTTCGAACTGTTCCGTCAGCTTTTCCATCATGCGCCGGATGATGTTCTGCACTTTCGGGGACGCGGGATCCTCCGTCATAAGCCGTTTGATTTGACCTAGCAAGGCTATCCACTCCAAAGAACTAGGGTCTTCTCCCCCCAACTTGGGAAGCTTGGCCCAAAGCTCCCGGTCCTTCGCCGTAAATCCGCTTTCCGTAAAGCGCTGCAACCTTTTTTTATTTTGATTCGACAGTTGAATCAGTTTCTGTATTGCCAGACGGTCGTTCCCGCCCTCGAACGCGATGCCGTTGATCAGTTCCCGCAGCGACAATTCCATGCTTTTCAACCTTTCCTGCTCCTCCATGATGTAAACCAACTGGCTCTTCAAACTATCCGACCAGTTCCATTTCGCGTCGGACAGCATTTCTTTAATATCTTGCAAACGATAGCCCATGCCTTTCAAAAATTGAATTTGCTGCAGCTTCTTCAAATCTTCTTCCGAATAGAGGCGATGCCCTCCTTCCGTTTTGGACGAGGACGCCAACAGTCCGATCTGATCGTAGTACCGCAGCGTTCGGACCGTGATTTTGGTCTGTTTCGCAACTTCTTTTATATGGATCAAGCGTGTGACACCTCCCACGTTCATCAGCGTTCTTTTTCCTTATCTTTATATAATGCGTGTTTAATTAAATATCCTAGCCCCAGCCCGACCAACACTCCGGGCAATGCTTGATCGAGCGTGAGTCCAATCCCCGCTCCTATAATAACGCATCCGTAAATAATGATATCCCCTTGTTTCATAACCAACATCCCCTTTATGCAAAATTTCCTCTATTCGGCCGATTTGACGGGCATCCCTCACGACGGACTTCAACATCGGCTCCATTATACAAAATAACGCTACGTCACTTTCAAGCTTTGTTTCGGCAAGGACTTGAAACTGACGCAACGTCATCGAATATAATCGGTTTCACAATCGTTAAGAGGTGATGAAATGAAGAAAGTCTGCGTTTGTCTTCTTATGCTGGGGATGCTTGTATTAAGCGCCTGCAGTTTTGGCGAAGAAGATTTGCAAATGGTATCGCTCGAGGGGATAGAGAACGTCCGCATTGACCATCGCAGCACGACCGTCCATGTCGAATCGGCGGATATCGAGGAGCTTGAAGCGGCGATGATGTATAGCTTCGGATCGGGAATCGTAATCGATAAGAGGAAACAAAGAGTCGATATTCGGCTAAAAAGCGATAACATGCGCATCTTGAAGCTCGGCAAGCAGCCTCGGCTCGTCGTTCGCGTTCCAACCGATTATAAGGGGAGTGTAACGATTAACGGCAATTCCGGCAACGTCAACGTAAGCAATCTGCAAGCGCAATCTGTCGACATTCAAGGCAACAGCGGAAATGTGTCGCTTGATTATGCGAGAATAAACAGCGACGTGAATGTGTCTGTCAACAGCGGCAACGTTGTGCTGAATTTGGAGGACAAGGAGCCGGATATCCGGTGGCTGCTCGAATCCGGCAGCGGCAGACGTTCGATCGCTCTCCCTCTGAACAATAGCCGGCAGAGCGGCAAAAAGACGCAGGGACAAACGGGAGACGGCTCGTTTCAAGTGCGGATCCGAACCACTTCCGGAAGTATAACCGTTAAGAACGATTAAACGAATGGCACAAGCTTTTCAAGAAGCTGAAGGGCGGCCGCCTCCCTGACGGAGGCCTAGAATGCACGAAACTGCTGGGGGTTGGGACGAGTTCTCACCGTGCTATTCCTACACATTTCTACCGCCCTGCTCCTCAAGTTCGCGGACACAGGAGCCGCTAATTGTGACAAAACGCCCAATTTCGGACAGTTCGCGGACATACGATCCTTTATTCGTGGCAAACGCGTAAAAATAAGCCCTCCGACGAACGGATAACGGAACCAATGTCCGCTTAAACAGTGAAAAAGCGATTTTGACGCAAAATAACGGCCGTACGGTCCGGATAGCAATTTCTCAATGCATCACCATAGGTTCAGCGCCGATCTTATTCAACAGCAACTGCAAAAATCCATCTATTTCTTGGCCAAACCGCCTTTTGAAGCGAAGTAACTGCGAAAATCCATCTATTCAAGCTCGTTTTCCTCATTTTGCGGCCATTCGGGCGGGAGCAACTGGAAAATTGCAGTTAGTAGGGCAAAATTGCTCCAAATCGCGCGATGCAACTGGATTTTTGCAGTTACATAACGGGGCGGGACGGCGCGAGCGTTCGCGTCTACGCGCCGTATGCCTACAACCGCCGTACCGGCCTGCTTACCGCATGTAGGACGCATGCCCGACCCGATGCCTGTGCCACTCCCGTCCACACACCGCATGCCACCCGACGGCCGTGCCACTCCCGTCCACGCATCGCATGCCAACCCGACGGCTGCGCCACTCCCATCCACGCACCGGATGACAACTCCACTCCTACTTTGCCGGGCGTCCGTACGCCCTGCAAGCTTACATCGCATGCCGCCCCCTATCCCCACACTTGCCGGGATCAAGCCCGGCCGGCAAGCTTACGTTGCGGGCCACGCTCTTCCCTACACTTCCAACCAGCCGACTTCCGCTATTTTCTTATACCAATAATAGCTGTCCTTCTTCGTTCGTTCGAGTGTCCGGAAGTCGACGTGAACGAGCCCGAACCGTTTGCTGTAGCCCCATGCCCATTCGAAATTGTCCATCAGCGACCACAGCATATAGCCTTTGACGTTGACGCCGGATTCGATCGCCCGGTTCAATTGGATGAGATGCTTCTTGATGTAATCGATCCGTTTCGCGTCGCGGATGCCGCCTTCCGCTTTGACATCGTCGTAACAGGCGCCGTTCTCCGTAATATAGATCGGAATGCCGCCGTACTCGTTCCGAATCCAGTTCAGCACGTTCAACAAACCTTGAGGATATATGTTCCATCCGATATCGGTTTTGTCAAATCCGACGTCCACCGCTTCGAAGCCGAGCGGATCGTCGTCGCCCTTGCGCCCGACGCCCCCGGTATAATAATTGATTCCCAGGAAGTCGATCGGCTGCCGAATCGTTTCCATATCGCCATTCCGGACCGGCGGCTCGAAGCCCGCCTTCTTGTACCAGTCCGAGGCGATCGCCGGGTATTCCCCTTTGAACAACGGCTCGATAAACCATCCGTTGAAATACGCGTTGCGTCTGTCGCATGCCGCCGCATCTTCCGGCTTCGCGCTGTACGGCTCGAACCATTCGGTATTCGGCGCAATGCCGATCTCGCCTTCCACTCCCAATGCCCGGAACCGCTTCACCGTCTCCCCATGCGCGACAAGCACGTGATGGCCCACATTCAAAGCCAACTGAAAATCCCGATAGCCGGGCGCGTGTTCCCCGAGCAGATTCGATAGAATCGAAATGCACCAAGGCTCGTTGAACGTAATCCACTTTTTGATTTTGCCCGCAAACGACCGGAACATCGTCTCCGCATAGTCCACATAGGCGTCAATCGTCGCCCGGTTGTCCCAACCGCCCTCATCCTGCAGCGCCTGCGGCAAGTCCCAATGGTACAAGGTGCACATCGGTTCGATGCCGTTCGCAAGCAGCCGATCGACAAACTTATGGTAGAACTCCAGCCCTTTCGGGTTGATCTCTCCTCTCCCTTGCGGATAAATACGCGGCCAAGCGACGGAGAAGCGGTAAGCGCGGACCCCTAAATCCTTCAGCAGTTCCACATCCTCCTCATACCTATGGTAACTGTCGCAAGCGATATTCCCGTTATCTCCGTTATATACTTTGCCGGGCGTGCCTGAGAATGTGTCCCATATGGACATGCCTCTGCCGTCTTCATTGTGGGCGCCTTCGATTTGGTAGGCGGCCGTCGCCGCTCCCCATACAAAATCTTTCGGAAATTGAACCAATGCCATTTCAAATTCCCCTCTCGCAAAATATCGATGATTTATGCGATCCGCCATGATGTTCGTACCTAACTTTACGCGATCCCGGCTCAGCTTATCAAGACGCAATTTGCGTTTCGAAAAAATTTCAACCTGAAATCGAAGATTTGCCTCCTCAAAAAAATCTCTGCCGTCTTTTACAGTAAAAATGTAGCAAAAATCAATAAAAACGAAAGGGGTTACAACATGAAAAAATGGCTCACAGTGCTGCTGTCCGTTGTACTCGTCATTTCCTTGGCGGCGTGCGGAGGCGGGAGCAGCGGCACAAGCGGAAACGGCAGCAGCGGCAATGCGGAAAGCGGCGGCAACGAATCGGGAGGCGGTACGACGTCCGGCTCCGGCGGCGGCGAGGAAACGCAGAAGCCCGCCGAGAAGGTCTCGCTCAACTTCTGGACGCTCGGCAATAACGGTTATGACAAGCTGGCGGAGGAATGGAACGCCGCCCATCCCGACATCCAGGTCAAAATCCAAAATACGGGCGATCAAACGGAGCATCACAACAACTTGCTTACCGCTCTGTCGGCCGGATCGGGAGCGCCGGACATTTTCATGCTGGAAATCGCGTTTATGGAGAAATTTATCGTGCATGAAGACAAGTTTCAAAATTTATACGATTTAGGCGCCAAAGATATCGAGGGCGATTATCTCGATTGGAAATGGAAGCAAGCGTCGTCCAAAGACGGTTCGTTCCAAATCGGATTGCCGACCGATATCGGACCCTTGGTCACTTATTACCGCACCGACTTGTTGGAACAGGCCGGTTTGCCGACCGATCCGGCCGAATTCGGCGAAGCGATCAGCACTTGGGATAAATTCGCCGCCGTAGGCAAACAGTTCACGGACAAAACGGGCATCGCGTTCGTCGATCTGACCGACCTGCTCTTCAATGCGTTGCGCGACCAAAGCAAAGACGAAATATACTTCAGCAAAGCGGACAATTCCTTCATCGGCGACCAAAATCCGCAAATCAAGAAAGCGTACGATATGACCGTCAAGGCGATTCAGGAAGGCTGGATGGGCAAAACGGCGCTCTGGTCGCCCGAATGGGGCGCCGCGACGAACGAAGGGAAGTTCGCGGTGATGCTGGCTCCCGCCTGGATGAAAGGAACGATTACCGGCAATGCGCCCGATACCGCAGGCAAGTGGAAAGTGACCCAAGTGCCGGAAGGATCGGGCAACTGGGGCGGTTCCTTCATCACCTTGCCGAAGGAAGGCAAGCATCCGAAGGAAGCCTATCAATTTATCAGTTGGCTCGTAAGTAAGGAAAATCAGTTAAAATCCTTCAAAACAAACGGGCTGATGCCTTCCATTCCGGCACTGTATACCGACGAAGCGTTCAATGAGCCGGACGAGTTCTTCAGCGGTCAAGCGATCGCGGCCGAATACGCCAAAGCGGCGCAAAATGTCAAACCGGTATATTACGGACCGCTGCATGACACGACGGACTCCTATTACAAGAACGCGCTGCGCAACATTTTAGAGAGAAAAGCGGATCCGCAAGCGGAATGGGATTCCGTCATCAAGCAAGCGAAGGATCTGGCTAAACGCAGCTAAACCGCAGCCGTCCGCACCGGGGCGGGGCAAACGTCAAAGTCCATGGAAGTTATGCGTCCGTGGACTTTGGCTTGCCGCAACCGGTTATGGCAACGCATGACATATTGATAAGGAGGTGCGGCATGAACCAACCGAATGTCGCCATACGGAGCCGCAACAAAACGCCGCGAACGTACTGGACGGAGAAAAGACGAAGCAACGGCATCGCCTATCTGTTCATCTCTCCCTTTTTCCTGTTGTTCGCGATATTCGGCATTTATCCGATCTTTTTCACATTTTATCTATCGTTCTTTAAATGGGACGCGCTAGGGCCGATGCAATACGTCGGAGTTCAAAATTATCAATTCGTGCTCGAAGACTCCGCCTTCTGGACCTCGTTCGCCAATACGCTCATTATGGGATTGATGGGCACAGTGCCGCAATTGATTGTCGCCTTGCTGCTCGCGGTCGTGCTCAACTCTTCCATGATCCGGTTTAAACAGGGCTTCCGGATTCTGTATTTTCTGCCCAACATTACGTCCATCGTCGCCGTAACGCTCGTATTCAGCTCGTTCTTCGGCAGCGAAGGGATCGCGAACTGGATGGTCGGCTTGTTCGGGCTTGATCCGGTCCCATGGAACACGGGATGGTGGGGCGTCAAGATCGCCATTTCGCTTATGATTTTCTGGCGCTGGCTCGGATACAACACCGTCATCTATTTGGCAGGGATGCAAAGCATTCCCGCCGACTTGTACGAAGCCGCGCTCATCGACGGGGCGAACCGCAGACAGCAATTGCTGCATATTACGTTGCCGCTCCTGAAACCGTTCGTCATCTTTACGGTGCTTATGTCCACCATCGGCAGCTTGCAGTTGTTTACGGAACCGTTCGTATTCCTCGGCCAGTCCGGGACCGGTTCTACGCGCCTGGAAGGGATTACGATGGTCATTTACTTGTACAGCGAAGCGTTCCGCAATTCGTTCTTCGGAACGGCTGCCGCGTCGGCCGTCATCCTGTTTATTTTCACCATATTGTTCTCTATCGGCAATTATATTTTCAGCAATCGCTTGGGCGGAGAGGAGGAAAGCGGCATATGAGCAAAACATTCGCCTCGCGCAAGCCGGGGTACCTGTTAAAGACCGTTTCCTATTTGCTGTTGATCGCGGGGGCGTTCGTCTCGATCTTCCCTTTCCTCTGGATGTTCGTCATCTCGACCAATGACCGCAGCGCCGTCTTCCGCGTTCCGCCCACCCTCGCGTTCGGGGATCAGTTTTTCGTCAATTTCCGGCGGGTGCTGGACCGGATCGAATTTTTCCAGGCATTGTTCAATTCGTTTTTCGTCTCGACCGTCACGACGGTGCTTGTCTTGTTCTTCTGCACGCTGGCGGGATACGCCTTCGCCAAATACGATTTTCCGGGCAAAAGAGTGTTGTTCGTCTTCGTGCTCGCCACGTTGTTCGTGCCGCAGCAGCTTAGCGTATTGCCGAATTACGTCATTATGGCAAAGCTGAAATGGATCGATACGTACCAGGCCATCATCGTGCCCGGGATGGTGAGCGCGTTCGGCATTTTCTGGATGAGGCAATATATATCGTCCGCTATTCATAAAGAATTGCTGGAAGCGGCGCGGATCGACGGCAGCGGGCATTTCCGCACCTTCCGCAGCGTCGTCGTCCCGCTCGTGCTGCCGGCCCTGGCTACGCTCGGCATCTTTACGTTCATGAACGTATGGAACGATTTCTTCTGGCCGCTCGTCGTACTCAAGAATGCGGAACATTTCACGATTCAAATCGTGCTGCAGCAGCTTTTCTCGAACCGGGACGGCCTCGATTACGGGATGATCATGTCCGCTACGTTCTGCGCGACGCTGCCGCTTTTGATCGTATTTCTTTTCTTCAGCCGCTGGTTTATTTCCGGACTCACGAGCGGAGCGATTAAAAGCTAGTTTTGGGCGGCCGCCATGTAGGAAATCGATTGACGAATCGCGAAATGATTAGGAAAGCGCTAACGAAAGGGTGGCCGGTATGCATTTGCAGCTGAAATTCCGAATCGCGATTATACTGCTCGTCTTCATACCGGTCATTATTATGGGGACCGTTTCCTATTCCATTTACTCGCGCACGATCGAGAACAAAACGGACAATTTCTATACGGTATCGCTGCAGGATACCGACCGCAAGCTTGACTACGCACTGAACGAGATTAGCGCGGTCTCGGATATGGCGATCATTCAGCCGGATTTGCAGCAATTGCTGAAGCAGCCGCCGGACCGCGTCGAAAGCGAACTCGCCCAGAAACTGAACAATCTGATTATGGCGCATCCGAAAATCACCTCCTTTCAGCTGTATTCCAACAAACGGCTCATATACAGCACGACCGGCCATACCGATCCCTCTCCCCTCTCGGACGCCCCGTGGTACCCGCGGATGCTCGATCTCCAAGGCCGGCCGTTATGGCTCGGCCCCGGCGAGAACGGAACGTACCGGACAGGCAGCCCGGTATTGATCCATGCCCGCGTCGTCAAAGAATTTTATTCGCTCGAAGATATCGGAGCGATCGTCATTACGGTCAAGCCGGATGTGTTGGAGCAGGCGCTATGGGGGACGAATACGGTGGCGGGCAGCGATATTTTGCTGTTGAACCGGACTGGGCACGTCGTATTCGACAAGTCGGGCAACAATACCGGCAGCGTCATTTCGGCCTCCTTGGCAAGCCCTTTCGTCGGGCATAGCGATATCATTACCGGCTTCGACGGAGAGAAATCGATGCTCACGACCGTTCCCTCCGCCCATGAGAACTGGGTGCTTGCGGCGGTAACTCCGCTGAAGGAACTGCAGCGCGAACCGCGGACGATCCGCAATATCGCCGTCGGGCTGATTTTGTTTTCCTTGCTGACGGGCTTCTTGTTCGAACGGAAATTTATCCGGCCGTTAATCAATACGATAATTATTAGCGCCAGAGGCATGAAGAAAGTGGAGCAGGGCCATTATATCCAACTGCGCTCCCCGACCCGCTGGAAAGACGAGAGCAAATTGCTGATCGACGGGTTCAATCAAATGATCGTGCAAATCCACGACTTGCTGCGCGAGGTCGAGACGGAGCAGCGGCGCAAGAAGGAAGCGGAAATGCAGGCTCTGGTCGCCCAGATCAACCCGCATTTCATCTACAACTCGCTGGAATCGATCAATTCGATGGCGGTGCTGGCGGGCAACCGCGATATTAGCCGCATGGTCATATCGCTCGGCAAGCTGCTGCGGATCAGCATTAGCGAGAATGTGGAGAGCATTCCGCTCAAGATGGAGTTGGAGCATGTCAAGCATTACTTGAATATTCAAAAGATGCGGTTTCGCGATAAATTCGATTATACGATCGCGTGCCCGCCGTCTCTCGAACATCTGTTAACGCTGCGGCTGATCGTTCAGCCGCTTGTGGAGAACGCCTTATATCACGGCATCGAAACGATGGAGCATTCCGGTTTCATCCGCATCGAAGCGTTTGATCTCGGACAGGATCTCGCTATCGAAGTAGCCGATACCGGGCTCGGATTCGATCTTGCGCAATTCGAGCGCGACCGGTTCTCTCCGGCTGCGGGAACGAAATATAAAAATAGCGGCGTCGGCCTGAAGAACGTTTACGAACGAATCCGCATGCAATACGGTCCGCCTTACGGATTGATCGTATGTTCGGCCGAAGGGTGCGGGACGGTCATCCGCATCCGGATTCCGAAGGTCGAGCACGCGGGGAGGGATCAAGTATGAACCGCCGCCGTATTCGAATCAGGCTTATCGCGATCTTAACGGGCGTGGTCATGGCGCTGCTCGCGTTGGCGGGATGCGGCGTATTGCCCGGCAGCTCCCAGACGTCGGCCGTCGAGGAGAAAGTAACGCTAACTTTCCGGCATTTCTGGGTCGGGGAGCACGATAAACCGGTGGAGCGGATTTTCCGTCAAGTCATCGACGAATTCGAAGCCGAGCATCCTTGGATCAAGATCGACTTTGAAGGTCTGGATCAGACGATTCACCGGGAGCAGAAATTGAAGAGCGAGATGGTTACCGGGCGTCCGCCCGATATTTTCTCCCTGTTCGGCGGCGCCGAAATCGAGCCTTATGTCCGAGCCGGGCGCCTGCTAGATTTGACCGGATTTATCGAGGAACGGGGAATGAAGGATCAATTTTCGGATTTAAGCTTATGGACGTTTGACGGAAAAGTATACGGGCTGCCGTTCGAAGGGAATGCCGAACCGCTGTTTTACAACAAAACGATGTTCGAAAGATTCGGGCTGTCCCCGCCGCGCACCGTCGACGAACTGATGGAACTGATTCCCGCCCTGAAACGGCAGCGAATCATTCCGTTTGCGCTCGGCAACGAAGCGCAATGGCCCGCCGGCATTTATGCGCATTATTTGATGGATCGGCAGGTAGGTTCGAAACGGTTCGAAAGCGTTCTGAAAGGGGAAGCTTCCTTCGATAACCCGGACTATCTGCTCGCACTGGAATCCTTGTACGAAATGGCCGGATTGGGAGCCTTTCCGGCCAATCCCAATCTCATCGATACGGAGGAAGCCGTCGATTTGTTTACCGAAGGCAAGGCGGCGATGTATGTAAACGGAAATTGGGATATTACGCTGTTTCCGCAACATTTCATGGACGACGTGGGCGTGATCCCCTTCCCCGTCATCCGGCCTGGAGATCCGCAAGCGCTCGCGGGAGGATATACGGTCGGCATCGGACTGTCCTCCGCTTTGAACGAGAGCAAGCAAGAAGCGGCGCTAGCCTTCCTCGCCGAAATGTATCGCCCGGACGTTCAGCGAAGGCTGATGAACGAAGCATACCGGATTCCGGCGATGTCGGGCCTTGCGGATATGCAAACGGCGGGTCCCGTCTTCAGCCAGGTCATCCGGCTGACGGAACAAACCGAAGCCAAATTCGTTCCTTACGACAATATGCTGCCGCCGGAAGTGAAACAGAAGTTTCTGCATATCGTTGCCGATATCGTCGATCGGCGATTGCAGCCGGACGAAGGACTAAAGAAGCTTGAGCAAGCGGCGCAAAATTACTGGAGATTGAGGAGCAGCCGGTAAGCCAAGGCGGCTTGCGGAAGAGAAAGGAGGGTGCGGCATGGAGCGTACGTATCGCGTACTGCTCGTGGACGACGAGCCGATCATTATCGAAAGTTTGAAGATCGCGATCCCTTGGGCGGACTGGGGAATGGAAATCGTCGGCGAAGCGCGCAACGGCAAGGAAGCATTGGACGCGGCGCGGCAACTTGCGCCTGATCTGATCGTTAGCGATATCCGGATGCCGATCGTCGACGGCATCGCCTTTATGCGAGAGACGATGAAGAATCATAAAGGGAAAGAACCGATTTTCATCGTGGTGAGCGGCTACGGGGAATTCGAATATGCCAGGGAGGCTTTGCGCTTCGGCGCGTTCGATTATATCCTCAAGCCGATCGACCATGAAGAGTTGGAGAATATCGTTCGGAAAGCGAAGCTCGAGTTGGACGAATACCATATCCACAGGATGCGGCAAGAACAGCTTCGCCATTCCTTAAAACGGCTGTCCGCCATCGCCCAGGAGCGGCTGTATACGGAAATGATGGACGGCCAGGCGCCTTCGCCGATTTTGGAGGAAGGGGCGAACCTGGATATGCTGGAGACCCCTTTCTTTCTCGCGTTGGTGCAGTTGGACCGGATGCAATCGGTATCGGGCCGATGGAAAGCGGAAGAAAAGCGGTTATGGTATTTCGCGGCGGACAACATTTTGAAGGAATTGGGGTCGCAAAAAGGTTGTTTCACCGTATTTCCGTATTATAGCGGGGAATGGGTGCTGTTGTTTCCGGAGATGCCGTTGAACGAAAAGCGCGAGCTGGGGCGGGATATCGTCCAGGCGATGCAGACCAATGCCAAATTAACCTGCTCCGTCGGCATGAGCCGCGCCCATACCGGTTTCCAACAATTGCGAACTTGCTACCGGCAAGCCGTACACGCATTATACCGGCAATTTATCGACGGTATGCAGCAGGTTTTCGTCCATGAGGCCGACAACCCGGGCGGGGCGATCGCGCCGGCCTATCCGGCGGCCGAGGAGAAGCGTTTAACCGATGCGGTCAAACTATTGGACGAAGCCGGAGCCAAACGCGCGTTGCACAATGTGTACGATCATTTGATCCGCTCGGAAGCGACGAAGGAAACGGCGAAACGAATATTGTTCGAAATAGCCGTCATCGCGCAGCGGCAGTTCGCGCTCATTCCATCCGTCCCCAACGACGTATTGTACGAAGCTTATATCGACTTGGAACAGGCGTCAACGCTGCAAGAGATGATTCGCATCTTGGAGAAGAGCCTCTCCGTTTGGATCGGCCTTGCGGCGGCATCCCGCTCCAAGGAAGACGGAGCCGCCATGATCGGGAAAGCCAAGCGGTATATCGAGACCCATTACCAGCAGGATATCGGCATCGAAGAGGTGGCCGAACTGGCGCAGATGAGCTGCAGTTATTTTTGCACCTTATTCAAACAGGCGACAGGCTGCACCTTCCTGGAATATGTAACGCGGGTTCGCATGGACAAAGCTTGTTTTATTTTGCTCCATTCGGAAGTGAAGGTGTTTCAGGTCGCACCGCTCGTCGGGTATCAAGACCCGCGCTATTTTACCCAAGTGTTCAAGAAGCTCGTCGGCATGACGCCCTCCGAATATCGGGAGAAGCATGCGGGGGCGAAACGTTCGAACGGCAGCGAAACCGGGCCGAACCGCCCGGGCGCTTGAAACAAAGAACCGTCAGGCAGCGCGCGCTGCAGGGCGGTTCTTTTGCTTCGGTTGATTTCGAATCTGCACGAACATCTCCTATGCGCAAAAAAATTACAACATAGTTGTCGATATTATCATTATGATCTGTTAGCATATTATGATGTAAAACGAACTGATGAGGCTGTTCAAGCAAGTATGCCGCAAAATTGACCTTGGGAAAGGATTCCCACCAATACATAGGAGTGTTCAACATGGGATTCGTCAAAAAATGGTATGTCCGGTTGGGACAGCGTTATTTTCGCAAAAAGAAGATCGAATTGGCCGCAAAATATTACTTGAAGGGGGAATCGGAGGCGACAGCCCTTTGGCAAAAGCTTGAGATCGCGGAAATTTTGCATAATCTCGATCGCCCCGAAGAGGCGCTGCAAAGAATCGGAGCCGTCATCGAGCAAACGAACGCCATATCGGCTTACGAGAGAAGAGCGCATATTCTCCGCGAAATGGGGCGGAAAGAGGAAGCGCTGCTCGATTTGGACGAAGTGATCAAGCGGGAACCGGATTCGTATTTGCCCTGGTATACCCGCGGCATTACGTACCGCGATTTGGCCAGATACGACGAAGCGGTCCGCGATTTGCACGAAAGCATCAAGCGGGAAGACGAGGATACGGTCGTCACGACGTACTACGAATTGGCGATGGTCTATTACGAGAGCGGCAAGTTTCATGAAGCGGTCGACGCCTTCCGCCAAACCTTGTCGTATGCCGGAAGGGATATTCCCGTTTATTATTTGGGGATGGCCAGAGCGCTTGACGCCACCGGAGAAGTGGACGAAGCGATCCGCTATTTGCTCCAAGGAATCGAAATGGCGGATGTATTCGAATCCAAGCCCGATCACGGCCTCTCCTTGCTCATCCAAAAAACGAATTACAGCTACGGCGCGTTCCAAACTTTTCGGCAGCAAATCCGCAATTCCTATTCATTCCGAATGGATTTATCCGATCTATACGCGCAAAAGAAGGAATTCGATCTGGCGGCCGACGCGATCAGCCAAGCGCTCCGGCTTTACCCGGGCGTGGCGGAGTTGTACTTGAAGCGTGGAATTTTCCATCGGCTGAGCGACAAATGGAACGAGGCCGAGCAGGACTTGAATCGGGCGCTGGAAGCGGACCCCGGCTTGCTCAAGGCTTACTATGAAAAAGCGCTGCTATACCGTCGACAGGAGCAAGAGGAGCGTTCCTTGCAGGTGCTGCTCGAATTGAACGGCAAATTCGAGGAATCCCCGGTCGCTTGCTACTGGCTGGCGGATTCGTATTGCCGCTTGGAGCGATACGAAGAAGCCTTGCCTGTGAACCAAAGGCTGCTGGAACTGGAGGATGACGACCCGCTGAATTATGTCCAGCAAGGCGAAATCTATCATGCGTTGGAACGGGAATCTCAAGCCGTCGCCTCCTATACGCGGGCATTAGAGCTATCGGCCGATGCGGAAGTTTTCATGAAAAGAAGCTATCTGTATTATAAGCTCGATAAATATGACGAAGCCTGGGTCGACTTGCAGGAAGCCGCCGCGGCGGATGCCGAATTGCCGGAGACGGCTTATTACCGGAAGGCGATGGGATACGTATTGAAAGCGATGGAGCGATGGGATTTTGCCGCAGAGGCGTTTACGAAAGCGATCGAGCTGAATCCCGGCGATCCGGCTCTCTATGAAGCACGCGCCGAATGCCGTCTTGAATTGAACGAGCTTGACCAGGCGGCCGAAGATTGCACCGCCGGCTTGAAGGCGGATCCTTCCTATTCGATTCTGTACAGTCTTCGCGGATATATTCACTACTTGTCGGACCGGTACGAGGAAGCGAAGTCGGACGCCGAAGACTTCATTCGCATGCATCCCGATTCGATCGGCGGCTATTATAACTTGGGGCTCATTTATTACAGCATGGCGGAAGAAGATCTCGCGCTCAAAATGTTCAATCGCGTACTGTCGATCGATTCCTTCCATGCCCGGACATATCTCTATAAAGCTTATATCCATTTCAACCGGATCGAATTCGAAGCGTGCATCGATTGTCTCGTGCAATGGGGGCTATACCTCGACGCCGCAACGCCGCTTGAGCGGAAGCTGGAGCAACTGCGCGAGTTGAACGGGCTGGACGAAGACGTCATTGAGACGGCCTCGGTCCGGTTATCCGAAATGTACAGCCAAACCGGACGGTATTTGAACTAGTTTTATACATCATCATTCACTACGAGGTACGAGGTGTCTCCCATGAACATTACGATCGGCATGTTCGCCCATGTGGACGCAGGCAAAACGACGTTGGCCGAGCAGTTGCTCTTTCATACGAACAGCATTCGAACCCGGGGACGGGTAGACGACCGCCAATCTTTCCTGGACGGACACGAACTCGAGAAGGAACGCGGCATTACGATCTTTGCGGATCAGGCCGAAATGCGCTATAAAGGCAAAACCTATACGCTGATCGACACGCCGGGACATGTCGACTTCTCCGCGGAAATGGAGCGGGCCGTCCAAGTGATGGATTACGCGATCGTTGTCGTAAGCGCGGTCGAAGGCGTGCAGGGCCATACGGAGACGGTTTGGCATTTGTTAAGCAAGCATAAGGTGCCGACTTTGTTCTTTATTAACAAGACGGATCGGATCGGGGCGGATGTCCGGCGGGTGACGGATGAGATCCGGTTGAACTTGACCCCGGATGTGTGCGATGTCGCCTCCTTGAACGATGATGGACGCATGGACGACGAATTGATCGCATTCATCGCCGAGCGCGACGACAAGCTGCTGGAGCTATATATGGAAGAGGCTTATGACCGGGATGCCTGGTTGGAAGCGATGAAGAGCATGGTAAACGAACGGCGGCTGTTTCCTTGCGCCTGCGGCTCCGCTTTGCTGGATATCGGCATTGCGGAGTTTCTGGAGCAGCTCGACCGTTGGACGGTATGCCATTATTCGAATCAGGGCGATTTTGCGGGCTTGGTCTACAAAATCCGCCACGACGAACAAGGCGCCCGCATTGCTTTTATTAAAGCGCTGCGCGGCACGCTGCACATCCGGGATGAAATCGTCAGCGCCGCAGGAACGGAGCAGGCGATCGCGGAGAAAGTGACTTCCATTCGAATCTATAACGGCCATAAATATGACAACACGGATCGGGTGGAAGCCGGACAGCTATTCGCGGTCACCGGATTGTCGGCCGTCTCGATCGGCGACGGGATTGGCGCGCTGCGGCAACAGGCGGTGTACGAGATCGTACCGACGCTTGTCTCGAAAGTCGTCTATCCTCCTTCCTTGCACCCGAAGGAAGTGCTGCGATGCTTCCGTCTGCTGGATGCCGAGGATCCTTCCCTCCGTGTCGTATGGGACGAGCATTTGCAGGAAATTCACCTTCATGTCATGGGCGTCATTCAGCTCGAGGTGCTGGAGCAGGTGGTCAAGGAGCGGTTTCATATCGACGTGTCGTTCGATACGCCGGAAATATTGTATAAGGAAACGATCGCATCCGCTGTGACCGGCTGCGGCCATTTCGAACCGCTGGGCCATTACGCCGAGGTGCATCTAAGGCTGGAGCCCGCTTCGCCCGGCAGCGGAATCGTATTCGAGAACAACTGCCACCCCGACGTGTTGACGGTCAATTATCAGCATGCGGTCGAGCAGCATGTGCATGAGCGCGATCATCACGGGCTGCTTACGGGAGCGCCGGTCACGGACATGCGCATTACGTTGTTGAAAGGCCGGGCGCATAACAAGCACACGAGCGGGGGCGATTTCCGGGAGGCGACGTTCCGCGCGCTGCGGCAAGGGCTGGAGCAAGCGGACAACGTACTGCTCGAACCCTATTACGATGTGAAAATACGAGTCGACGCCGACGATATGGGAAGGGTCATGACAGATATGCAGAAGGCGCACGGCACGTTCGATCCGCCCGAGTTCTCCGGCGGCAAAGCCGTCATTACCGGGAAAGTTCCGGTCGCCACGTTTATCCGTTATAGCGCCGAGCTCGCTTCGTTTACGCAAGGGAAGGGCTCGATCCGGCTGGCGTTCGGAGGTTACGGCAAGTGCCATAACCCGGAGGAAGTGATCGCGAGGAAAGCGTACAACAAAGACGCCGACCCGGCGTACACGTCCTCGTCCATCTTCTGCTCGAAGGGACAAGGGTATGTCGTGCCGTGGGACGAAGCGGAGCGCCATATGCACTGTTAGCGCGCTTCGGGGAGCGGGCGGCGTTGCGGCAAGGGTGGAGGCACCATTGCCGCTTATAGGAGGCACTTGCTCGATGTTATGCTAATGCGCTCACATACTCGATGTTACGCTAATGTATGCACATGCTCAGTGTTGCTCTAATGTACACATGTTCGCTATAATTGTTAATCCACGCACATGCTCGGTGTTACGATAATGGACGTACACGTTCGACGTTACTCTAATATACATTATGCTCGACGCCAGCACTATTGGTCGCACCACACCCAGTAGCTGCAATTTTCCATCTATTTTTCCGGATCGGGACAATTTCGAGCGAAATTACTGCAAATATCCATTTGCTACCCTCGCTAAATCGACAAAATGGCACAAACGCCCGGAAATAACTGGATTTTTGCAGTTACTACCACGTTGGCCCCCTATTTTTATAAATTTAAATGGATAATTGCAGCTACTCCCGAACGAGAGCTCGAACCTGCGGCGCTTCGCGGCACTCTGCCCACGCGTCCAACGTCCCGCACCACACCTCGCCGCTAGTCCTGCCCAGCCTGCGATCCACGTATCACACGCACGCCTACGCGCTGAGCCTTCAACCCGCCACGCAGTTCCCCCCACGCACAACATCCCGTGCCACATGCCCTCGCGGCACAGACCGCCCATAGCAAAGAGGCTGCCCCCTAAAAGGAACAGCCCCTCCCTTCGCCGTCACGGCGCTCGCCTCTTGCGGCAAACAGCGCTCAAGCCTTCTGTTCGAACAGTTTCGCGATTTCGATAATGACATTCGTCGCCTTGACCATATTATCGACCGACACATATTCGAACTTGCCGTGATAATTTTCGCCGCCGGTGAAAATATTCGGTGTCGGCAGCCCCATAAACGAAAGCTGCGAACCGTCCGTGCCGCCGCGAATCGGGTTAACGATCGGGCGAATGCCCAGATTTTGCATCGCTTCATAAGCGATGTCGACGATTTCCTTGACCGGTTCTATCTTTTCCCGCATGTTATAATATTGATCTTTCATGTCCAAGATGATATTTTCCGCACCGTAAGCCGTTTGCAGGTCTGCGACGATCTTTTCCATAAAAGATTTGCGGCCGTTGAACTTTTCCCTGTCGAAGTCGCGAATAATATAGCGCATCTGCGTCACTTCTACATTCCCGCTAATGGAGACTAGATGATAGAAGCCTTCATAGCCTTCCGTATATTCCGGCGCTTCCTGCGCAGGCAATTTGCCGTGCAGTTCCATGGCGATTTTGGCGGCGTTTACCATTTTGCCTTTCGCCGTTCCGGGATGCACGTTTTTCCCTTTGACCGTAATTTTGGCTTCGGCGGCATTGAAGCTTTCATATTCCAGTTCCCCGAGCGGTCCCCCGTCCATCGTATAGGCGTAACGGGCGCCGAAAGCGGCCACGTCGAAGCGATGCGGACCTCTTCCGATCTCCTCGTCCGGCGTGAAGCCGACCCTAATCTTGCCATGCTTGATCTCGGGATGCCGTATCAGATGCGCCATCGCGGTCATAATCTCGGCGATCCCCGCTTTATCGTCCGCTCCGAGCAGCGTTGTTCCGTCGGTCGTAATGAGCGTATGGCCTATGTACCCTGCCAATTCCGGGAAATCTTGCGGCGACAGCACCACATTGAGCGCCTTGTTCAGAACGATATCGTTTCCGTCATAGTTCTCGACGATTTGCGGATTCACGCCCGCCCCGGTAAAATCGGTCGCCGTATCCATATGGGCCAGAAACCCGATCGTAGGCACATCTTTCTCCGTATTCGAGGGCAAGGTGGCCATAACGTATCCGTTCTCGTCCATTGTCACCTCTTCCATGCCGATCTCTTGCAATTCATCCACAAGCATGCGCGCCAGTTCAAGCTGCCCGAGCGTAGTCGGACAAGCATCGCTCTCGTCATTGGACTGCGTGTCGACTTTGACATAGGTCGTAAACCGTTGAATGATCTCGTTTTTCAATGCATCATCACTCCAGTCGCTTTTTATCTCTTTATATATTAACACGAACGATGCTGCAATACTCCACCGGATCCTAAGCGGAACCATTTCGATCTATTCAATTAGACCTGCGTCATGCCGATATGTAAGCATAGCTGATACGGAAGGAGATTGATCGAAAATGAACAAATGGATATCACAATGTTTTGCCTTGGCGCTATCTATACTGTTGGTTCTGCCAGCCGCCGGTCAAACCGTTCACGCCACCCTACCCGGAGATACGGAAGAGATCGCCATCGAAGTGCCGGCTTCATCGGGGCAATGGCAGCCTGCATCCTACTCGCAGTTATGGAACTTGCAGCAATCGGAAATCTATTATTTATTGGGCTGGTTTAAAGACCCGTCCGGCAAGCTGCTCATCGTTGCCTATGAAACCGAAGCGGAGGAGCTCCTCTTCAAAGCGGTGGAGATCGACACAGGCCAAACGAAATGGCGTACCTCGTTCGGTACCAAATATAATATCAAGAGAACGCCCGTAAAAGTGGAGGCGAACGGCGAAATTTTGCTGGAAACGGAAACGAAAGACAAGAAGACGATGAGTCTGCATACCGTCGACGCGCAGACCGGCGCCATTACGCGGCATGTTACTCACCCCTTGCCCACCAAAGGCACCTTCTTCGCATGGAACTATTGGATCATGCCGAACGGAACGCTGCTCGTCGCTTACAGTACTGGCGGTTCTTCCAAGCTGAGCTATTACGATTCGGAAGGAAAGCTCGCCCAGTCCAAAACCGCTTCCGGGACATTGCAGCAATTCGGCCATAACAAATACGTCTACGTTACTTCCAAAAACGCAAAAGGCGGATTCGAAGTCACTGTCAGCTTGAAAAACGAACAGAACAAATTGATCGCCCAAGCCAAATATCCGAACGAGTCGTATTGGGACACGTTCTTCCTAGAGGACGGCTCGTATGCGGTGATGATGTCCAAACGGTTGAACGGCGCGGAATGGTTCAAGCTCTATTCTTACTCCCCGCAAGGCAAGCAGCAGTGGGTGGCGAAATCCGAAGGTTTCACGCCTTATAAGGCGACGGGAAGCCATCTGTTCGACTACGATTACAAGCAACAAGCGGTATATAAAATCGAGAACGGCAAAAAAGTTCAATCGCTTGTCGATCGGGACCAGCGGTATATGAGTCTGGAGGCCGACGGCTATTTCTATTCCTGGTTGGACAAAAACAACGGATTCCGGATCGCCGCTGCCGATCCGCTGGAGTGGATCGTTGGCGTGTCGGGTCCCCAAGATATCCGGGCATTATGGTTGGGGAACGGCCGTTTAGCGGTTTTCAACGGCACAACGAAGGAATTGCAAACGATCGAATGGAATGAATAAGAGAAGCCGCTAGTATTAGCGGCATGCGGGAGGCCGATGAGCCTCCCTTTTTTTGCCTCGCCATGACCGCCGATACTTAACGAATAAAGGCTCGTTCACAATGCGCAAGCGCATCCTCCAACCATCTAGGATGCATATTCAGCAGCCCTGAAGGCAAATCGGTTACAGGGAAAAATGCGACGTCCAGCGATTCCGCAGAGTTGCAGCGAAGCTCTCCCCCTACGATATCGGCTAAAAAACATGTCGTTACAAAATGTACCGTTCTCCCGTTCGGATAAACAAACACTTGAGAACTCGGTTCGGAGTAAACGCCTATTAGCTTCAAAATACGTATATGCAAATTCGTTTCTTCGCGGACTTCCCGCACCGCGGCTTCGGCCACCGTTTCTCCCGGCTCCACATGACCCGACGGGATTCCCCATAACCCAACGTCGGAACGTTTTTGCAGCAATACCCGATTGTTCCCGTCCATCACGATCACGGCCACGCCCGGCCGAATTTCATCGATTTTCATACCTCTCCTGCCTCCTCTAAAATAACAAAAATCCGAGAAGAAAGATTTCAACGCATCACAAATACGCTGAACCTTTCCCCTCGGACCTTTTATGTCAATAGGTGCCTTTTGCATGGCGCAAAAGATGCAGCCCTCGGTCGCAGACCCGCAAGCAACAACGGCGGAACCCTAGCTGCAGTTTTCCAGTTCATGTTTTATATTACCGAAAAGGCAACCGAAATTCAACCTATGGCATGAATACCCGGTAAACCATTTTAAAACCCTCTACTTTCTTTCACTCTACCCGCCTGGTACAAGTATCAAAAGTCGACTGTTACTTTCCGATATATTGTAGAAGCATCTTTACCATCCAAATATGATGATGATTATGAAAGGCGGAATCTCGTGTACAACAAGGTAATGACACTTATTGCTTTATTATCTTTATTAGTAGGCTGTGGCTCATCTCCCGCCACTACCGGCGACAGCAGCAATTCCGGTTCGGCTGCTTCGGAAAAACCCGTAACGCTTGTCCAGATGGAAGAAACGAAGGCTGAACCAGAAGACGGATATGTGACCATTCCGGGAACATCCTTGAGCTTTGCTCCAGTGGGTGATTTTCAGCAAGCAAGCGGATTTGTCGGTTATGAGAGCCTAACCCACCAAACCAGTATTTTGGTCATGGAACTTCCCGTACCTGATGGAACGCAAGCCATTAACTATTTTGACAATCTGTTCACCGCAGACACGCTGCAAACCAAAGGGTTAGAGCTCGTTTCAAAAGAGATATTACATACTGCCAAGAAAGCCCGGGCGCTTCTCCTCAAATGCAGTCTCGTTAAGGATGGGTTCTCGTATACGCAATGGATTTATCTACTGGAAAGTGAGGAGCAAAAAATAGGACAAATCCAGGTAGCCGCTCCGGAAGAGCAATTTACCCTCATTGAAGATCAAATTACTAACATGCTGGCCTCCTTCCGATGGGTGGGTACATCCTCCGAATCGGATACATACTATTCGCTTGACTTGCCAACCGATTGGAAGCTGTCAAAACAATACGGCTTATTGGAGCTATACAGTAAAGGCGGTGTGTTCCCTGTTCCTGCAGGCGAACCTGCTCTAGGTGTCACGAATCTTCAACAAACCGTTCTTGCCGAAGATAGGCAGGCGTTCTTGGACAAGATGAATTTGCAGCGAAATTATTATTCCGAATTAAAGGTTATAGATTCGAAGGATGTTGAGATACATGGCCATCCCGCCAACATCTCGTATGTATCCGGTATCGAAACAGAAACATCGAAATCGGTAATCAAACAATATTGCTACATTTTTTTGGACGAAACCGTTATTTTCATCGAAGCCGATCAGTCTGATGAACTAAACGAAAATGAATTCGAGAAAATAGTCCTATCCTGGAAATTAAAATAAGAAAGGAGAGCATCGATTGCAAACTATGATTTAAATCAAGCTATTCCCCTCGTGGTTGAAGAGAACAACCGTCTCGGACGGTTGTTTTTTGCCGCGCTAACTCAAATGTTAGTCTAAAACTCTATGGTTATCATGCGAAGGGAACTCAATCGGATGTAATGGCTTCCTTGGATCAAGTCCTCATGTCTGGCGCGAGCGGTTCAAATATTCGGTCAAAAGCTCCGGGGAATACCGTTTGTCCCCCGGGTTGTCCCGTACGTGCTTCCATAATTCCGCCGCAATCCGCATCCGGTTATGGCCGATCTGTCTCGACTGCGGATCCCGATTGAAATCCTGCACGAAACGGTTCCATTGGTAGCTTGACTCGTCAGGATTGTCGACGCGCCTCTTTCCTTCATAGACCGCGATCAGATCGGCAACCGTCATGTCGTGATCGTCATTGCGTTCGGCTTCACGCAGCGCTGCCGCCATTTCTTTCGTAAACGAAAACTTGTCCCGCTTGAAATAAGCGGCAAAAAACTCCCTCGCCTGACGATTAAACTTGAATCCTTCGGGAATGAGCCTGGTCTCCGGCGTGATTTCTTGCAATTGCCGGCTTTGCCGTCGGGTTGCGGCCGCTCGGCGGGCATCGTCGACTCGTTCCCCCTTCAGCAAATTGCGAATTCTCGCTTCCAGCTCTCCCTTTGTTCCCGAAACAGGGAGACGGCAGCGGCGACAAATATCAATCAATTCCGTCTTGTACCAATAGTGATTGTCGAACTCTTGTACCGTTATATTCAGCGAAAAAACAGGACGATTGCTGTCGTTCATTACTGTATACCTCCGTACAAAGTCTTCATCTCGAATCAAATGAAGTCATTAACTTCCATTAAGCATACATTTTCGAGCGGCTTCAATGCAAATTGTATTCTCTTGTTTCGTCTCGAATAAATAGTCCATTAGTCCCATATCTCATTCCGATCGTTTCATTGTATGATGAAGATATGATTTTGTCTAAATTGTGAACGGGTTCGAGATATGGAGAAAGCCCGGGTACCGGATATCCTATGGATGTTCGGAGCCCAGGGCTTTTTTTCATATATTTTAGATTACATGACAAGGAGGAGAACAAAATTGCTGAGAAAATGGAAAAAAGCGATTGCGCTGCCTTTGCTGCTCGCCTTGGCGGTGGCGCAGCCCTTCGGCTTCGCGCCGACGGGACAGGCTTATGCGGAAACGCCCGCTCCGGAGTTGATGATTACGGAGATCGTGCCCGCATCCAGCGGGACCGGACAGCCTTATGAGTATGTGGAAATTTACAACAATACGTCTCATGCGATCGATTTGAAAGGCTATCGCTTGCAGTACTTTACGAAGGCTGCAGACAACTTTACATCTGTAACCAATAATTGGGCGCTCCCGAGCAAAACGATCGACGCCAAAGGAGTCATGGTGCTGTGGCTGAAGAAGTTCGATTATCCGGACGTCCCCTTCTGGGATTTCAATGCAAATTACGGCGTACGCCTCACGCCGGAGCAGGTCATCGAAGTGAAGCTGACCACCTCGGCCCAAGGATTGCATGATACCGACAAACGGAAGGTGGGCATTGCGGATCCCGCAGGCCGATTGATCAGCTCCGCCTATATCAATGACGGCGCCCAAAACGGCAAAGGAAATTTGGATAAAAGCGTCATTTACCGGCATCCCGCCGGCGGCGGAGTTGAAATGGAGAGAATCGGCAACGGCCAAGCCGCAACCCCGGGCGTCGTTCTTGACGGACAAGCACCCGGCCCTGCCGCTCCCGCAGCGGTCTCGGCACAACCCGGCGATCGAACCGTAACAATCTCCTGGAACGCTGTGGACCAAGCGGCTCATTACATCATCTATCAAAGCGGCATCCGATTGCCGCAATCGGTAACGGGCATAACATACGCCATCGAAGCGCTCGACAACGATGAAGAGTACGTCTTCCGCGTTACGGCCGTCGACGATAACGGAGACGAATCTCCCGCATCCGCGGCTGTAAAGGCTACGCCTCAAGCCGTTGTCGACAACGATCCGCCGCATGCGCCTCAAGGGCTCAAAGCAGCCTCCGCGCCGGACAGCGTCACCTTGAGTTGGAGCGCAAACGCCGAACCGGATATGCGGAATTACAATGTGTACGTGAACGATACGATATTCGCCGCGGTTCCGGCAACCGTCTATTCGGCTAAGGTGGCGCCGCTCGTGCCGGAGCGGCAGTACGAATTTAAAGTAACGGCTCTCGACCGAGCCGGCAACGAATCGGTTCCCGCCGCGATTACGGCAGGTCCTTCGACCCTCCCGCCGGTTCGTTCCGATCTGCTCATTACGGAACTGGTACCCGATACGGACAACTATGCAAGTTACGATGCTTTCGAGTATGTCGAACTGTACAATGCGGGCGATGATGCGGTTGATTTGCAAGGATATGCGTTAAAATCGTCAAGCTGGACAAAGACGATCGACCGTTCCGTCGTCGTCCCTCCCGGCGGGACGATCGTCGTGTGGACGAGAAGAGCGGAAATTAGCCCGCTGACGCTGGAAGGATTTAATCATTATTATTACGCTTCGTATCCGAGCAAATTTATTGCCGAGGACCAGTTGTATATCGCCGAAGATATCGGCGGGCTGGTCAATGGCGGAGCGACGGTCACGCTGCTGGATGCGGAAGGCAATGAAATTCGCAAAGCCGAATACGCCCAGGACGATGTCGCTCTCGGCAAAAGCGTCGTGTATGCCTATCCGGAGGATGGCGGTGTAACGATGCGCAAGGTGGCGGGCAAACAGCCGCCGACGCCCGGAACGATCGTCCAAGGGCAAGCGCCGCTCAAGGATGGCGACCATGAGCCACCCGCCGCGCCGACAGGCTTGACGGCCGAGGGCGGAGACGGGACCGTCCTGCTCCGTTGGACCCCGAATGGCGAAGCGGATGTCGCCCGTTACAATATATACAAGAACGGACGCTTGGAGCATACGGTTAGCGCGGATATTCACGAGTTTAGCGTCTATCTGTTGACCGGCAACGAAACGTATACGTTCGAATTGACCGCGGAAGACGCGGCGGGCAACGAGTCGATGAAGTCTGCGGCGGCAACGGCCGAGCCCGGACATCAAATGATTACCCAGGAACAACGGGCCGATCACCCGAAAGATCCCGCTTACCAAGCGATGTGGGATGTGAGCGCGGAAGGGCCGGTCATTCCGGGTCTGAAGCAGGATTTGGTTCCGCAAGGCCTCGCGTACGATCAAGAACATCATTGGCTGCTCGTCGTGGCGTACTTGAACGACGGCAGGCCGGCTACCCTCTCGATTATGGATGCAGGCAGCGGTTCGTTACTCAAATCCGTCGTTTTATACGAAGAGAACGGGCAACCTTACACCGGGCATGCCGGCGGCGTAGCCGTCAGCCGGAAGCATGTATGGATCGCTTCTGAGCAATATCTGTACCGGCTTGACAAGAACGATATCGTCGCTGCCGGGGACAGCGGTCAGGTTCAATTTCAAGGCCGAATTCCGGTCGTGACGGAAGCCGCCTTCGTGACGTATGCCGACGATACGTTGTGGGTCGGGGAATTTTACGAGAGCGCAAGCTATCCGACAGACCCGAGCCATCATCTGACGAACCGCGACGGCGATCTCCATTACGCTTGGATGGCGGCATACCGTCTCGATCCGGCAACGGATGAGCTGCCTGCGGGCAAATGGGACGGGAATGTAAACAACGCTGTCGTGCCCGATTCGATTCTTTCCATCAGGGAAAAAGTGCAGGGCGCTGTCATTCGCGACGACAGCATCATTCTGAGCACTTCTTACGGACGCAATAAAGACAGCGATCTGTTCCGTTACAACAATCCGTTAAGCGAAGACCCGCATACGACGGCGGTCTTCGGCGGGCAATCGGTTCCCGTATGGTTTCTGGACGGCGAATCGGCCAAACCAAACAACAGCCGATTGACGATATTGCCGATGTCGGAAGGCATTGTCGGTATCGGCGACGATCTGTATGTCGTCTTCGAATCCGGGGCGACGAAATACCGATTTACGACCACTTACGTGATGGACCGCATGCTCAAATTGAATTTGGAGCATTGGGACGCCTACGGTACCGATTCTATCCGCGGCATTCCTTCTGAGATGAAAGTCGGCGAAACGGCCCAGGCGAACGTAACGCGCGCACAGGGCAGCGCCCAACCGATCGATGCTACGGAATCGTACACGTTCGCCAGCAGCGATCCCGCGGTTGCGGAAGCGAGTCCAACCGGAGCGATCCAAGCGAAAGCCGTCGGCCGAACCGTCATCTCCGCCACCGACGGCGATCATGTCTTGACGTTTGCGCTTACCGTAACCTCGAAGCCGTCCGGCGGCGACCGTCCGGGCTCCGGGGGATCCGGTACGTCCTCGTCGTCAAGTTCGCAGCCATCGTCCGGCGCTTCGAAGCCGGGCACGGCCGAGGAGCAACCCGGTCAAATCGTGCTGGGACCGGATGACTTCAAGCAGGGCGACCAAACAGTACGCATCGAGCTGACGGATCGAATCCATCAGGTCGTCATGCCTGCAAACGCCTATGAATTGCTGGGCGAACGATCGCTTGAAATCTCCGGCGGAAACGGTACGTTCCAACTTGCGAGCAAATTATTGCAGTCGGCGTTCCAATCGATCCCCGGAAATGAGCGGAACGATGCGCAAATTGCGGTTTCCGTCCCTACGGTGTCGGGGGAACGGCAAAAAGCGCTGCTCGCGGGCGCTGCCCGTAACGAGCGCGCCAATCTGAGCGCGGCAAGCGAAATGTTCGAGCTCGGTCTTGCCGTCACGACGGCGAGCGGCACGCGCGCGTTAGCCGCATTCGATCCGCCCATTGCCGTTTCGCTTCCGGCGAGTCCGGCGGCGAATCCGGAGCTGGTCGGCTTGTATGCCGTCCGGGACGACGGAACGCTCGCTTATGTCGGCGGGAAATGGGACGGCAGCTCCATGACGGCGGAAATCGGCCGCCCGGGCCAATACATCCTGCTGGAATATAAGAAAACATTCGGGGATATGCCCGCTCATCATTGGAGCACACATGCCGTGCAAGTCTTGAGCGCGAAACAAATTGCAACCGGCCTATCCGCGGAGGAATTCGCTCCGGCTCGCAACATAACCCGTGCGGAGTTCGCCGCATTGCTCGTTCGCGCGCTCCATCTGGAAGGGAATGATCGGACTGGCTTCTCCGACGTGCCTTCGAATGCCTGGTATGCGGAGCCGGTTGCCGCGGCTGCGGCTAACGGCGTCGCACTCGGATTCGAAGACGGCACGTTCGCTCCGAACGAGCCGATCACCCGCGAGCAAATGGCGCTAATGCTCGTTCGCGCGATGCAAGCGGCGGGGGAGGGCGAGCGTGACAACGGCAACACGCATCGCGGCGAGGAAAACATTTTTGCCGACGAATCGGCCATTAGCGGCTGGGCGAAACCATCGGTCAACCTTGCCCGAGCGAACGGCCTCATTGCAGGCAAAAGCGACAACCGTTTCGATCCGCAAAGTTTGACCACTCGCGCCGAGAGCGCGCAAGCCGTCTACAACTTGCTGCAGCGTTTAGAGTTGTTGAACGGCGTCTCGAACTCTTAAGTGAAACTCCTGAGTCCCCGGGATTGCCGGCAGGCAATTCCGGGAACTTCCCAGAGCCATGATTGCTCGGATAGACCGCTATTCCTTCACATTTCCTGGCAGTTCACTTGAAGGGACTTGAGGCTGCGTTCAGTCAATGCCAATTGTAACATATCACTTTGATTTCACGAGCTTAACTATATGTACAATGCTCAGAAGGCGCTTGGCCTCGGCATACTTCCCTTGTTCGATACGAAGGTGCCTTATGAGGAACTTACCAAGGCAGCTCAGGAGATCGGTTCACCGAGCATCCTCCAAAATCTGGCGTTTAATTTGCGGCGTTATCGCCGTTTGCGATACTGCCAGTAAAATCTTTAATTTGCGATGTCATCGCCGCTTGCGCTCACTAACGGTAAAATCTGGCGTTAATTTGCGGCGTTGTCGCCGTTTGCCGCTCACTACCGGTAAAAACTACCGCTAATTTATGGCAATTCAACGTATTCGTCTGTCCGCCTCAAAATTAACTCCGCAAAATACCGCTAAAATCCCATTTTCCGCTTCACAAGAAAAAATAGCTCCAGGTTTTACCGCTAATTGGCCCGCCTGCCCGCACCCCCGCACGACGCCGTTTCCACCGCACCGGCACCAATACCGTCATCAAACGCTCTCGCTCTCGACAACGGTACGGTCGGCATAGGAAAAACTCCACACGACTCGGCCTTCCCGATCCGTTCCATAACAAAAAGACCCGAAGGCTCTTCCAAACAAACGCCTCCAGGTCCTCTCCCTTTATTCCCTACTTAATCACAAGCACCGGCACTTTGGCGTGCTGCACAACGTTATGGCTGACGCTGCCCAGCACAAATTCGCGGATCGCGCCAAGTCCCCGGCTGCCGAGCACGATCAGATCGCTGTTCATCTCCGCCGCATGCTCCAAAATCGTCTTGGCCGGCGGGCCTTGCTTCATTTCGACATGATGCTTGTTGGCGAGCGAGGCGACGGCTTCTTTTGCCTCTTCGACCGTCTTGTCGGCTAATTCGAACAGGTGGTTATCCGGCCTCACCGGCGCTGTGACGAGCGCATCCGCAAAATAATAACGCGGGAAATCGAATACATGCAGCACTTCGAGCGAAGCGAACGGATTCGCTTTCGTTAACTGAATCGCTTTGTCCAACGCTTTCTTCGATTGATTCGAACCGTCGTAAGCTACCAAAATTCTTGAGAACAACATGTACATCCCTCTCTTCACATAAAATAACCGTAAACCAGTACGTTTACCACGAGAAGAAGCGGCATTCCAAGCCGAAAACTCCAATGCTTCGTCTTATGCCTCTTGCGCACCATCGCCGCAATCGAGCCAAGCGCCCCTCCGAGCGCCGCCAGGATGAACAGAGTTCGCTCCGGCACCCTTCGCCCGCGGCGGACGGCTCTGCGCTTATCGACGGACATCGCAACATAGCTAATGACATTCATGACCAAAAAGATGACGACCAATACGATTTGCAATGCGCCCATTTCTTCCCCCAAGCATCGTGAATCGACTTTCTCTTATTATAGTTCATTTGCGGAGATTCAACAATTGCAACCGTTACACCGTTTCCCGCATTATGCGCCGCAAATACGTTTTGCGCGCCGTCCAAAAGTATAAAGTTTGCATGGCCAGAAAAGCGACGAAGACGACGATCGCATAATTTCTGACATCGATCGCCAGCAAATTGCTAAGCGATTTCATAGAAAAAATCGTATGAATAATGCCAACAATGCAAGGAACAAAGAAAATGATGCCGATCTGCGCCGTGACGACCCGCCTGATCTCCTTAGACGTCATGCCGATGCGCGTCAACGCTTTGAATTGCTCCCGGTCTCCCTCGATTTCCGTAAACAGCTTGAAGTAGATCATGCTTCCGGATGCGATGAAAAACAGGACGCTAACGAAAATGCCGATAAAAAGCGTAAGCGAGCTAAACTGTTTCAGTTCGATATACGGCTCGACGCGGGAGCTGAAGTTGACCTGTTCGTCTTCGGGCACCTTAGCCTTTAATTTTTCGATCGTTGGAGCCATGTTCTCCCAATGCTTCACTTCATAACCGTAGATGACGATTTTGTTCTCGTCGGGCACGGAGCGGATCGTTTCCTCGTACTTCCCTTCGCTTACGAGCATCAGGAAGGACCATTCGAAACGGGGACCGATCGCAGTGCCGCTAATTTCGCGATCGACGATCATTTCGATCGGCCTTCCGTTAACGGAACCTTGCACCGTCTTCTCAAGAGGAGTCGATCCTCCGCCTCCTGCGATATAAGGGTATATTTGTATCGCATGTCCCGGCTCGACCTCCAGCTTCGGCTGCCCTATTTTCGCCAATGCATCGTTATAGTCGTTGATCGAAACGATCAGAAACTTCCGCTCGCGGAACTTCTCCTGCACAACCATCGGCACGCCGACGATCGCGATCTCATATTGAATTTGCAAGCCGTCCCGGCGCAACACTTCTTTCATCCATTCGGGATCGATGACGCGATGGGCATGAAGCCCCTTCTCCATGACGTTGATCGTCTGCGGAAAGTTCAAACGCATTTGCTGTTTCGTGCTCTGATCGAACACATAGAACGTGCCGGAAGCCGTTAAAATGACCGCGCTTAAAATCGACACCATAAACAATATTCGCGCGTTATCCTTCATTTTGAAGACGAGCTGCGACACCGTAATCAGGTTGGTCCGCTTGTAATAGATCCCTTTGTTGCGCTGCAATGCTTTCAAAATCGCGACGCTTGCCTGAGTAAACAAAAAATACGTTCCGACGATGACCGTTCCCAATATGGGAAAGAAAAAGAGAACGAAACTGTACATCGTCATGGTATAAGCCATGTAATAACATAAAGCCAAACAAACCGCCGTTAAGACGACCAGCCATTTCGAATGGAGCGGCCAACGTTTCGGCTCTTTGGACGCTTTGAGCAAATCTACGATTTCGACCCGGCGGATCCGGAATACGGCGAGCAGCGTAATGAACAGGAACAATGCGAAAAACCCGACCGCTGTCAGCAGCAGCGCGTGGCCCGAAATGTGAAACGGAATCGGCCGCTGCAGCCGCAAGATCGCACCGATCGCCATAAAGAACAGCTTGCTGAACAGAAGGCCGCAGCCGATGCCTACTCCGATCGCCACAACGGATACGATCATATTTTCATAAAATACCATTCGCTTCATTTGGCCTCTCGTCATCCCGAACAAAGTCAGCAGGCCGAACTCTTTTTTGCGGGAATTAATAAAAGCGGAGGTGGAATACCAAATGAACAGGAACGAGAAAATAAGGATGATAAATTCGCAAGCGATAAGGCCCATGCGAACCCCGTCCCCCGCTTCGATATGTCCGTTGATAATATCCGGATGGAAAATGAACGCCGCATAGATGTAGAAGATCATGACCGAAAAGACGCTGCTCAGGAAAAAGGCGCCGTACTGATGCCAGTTCCCCCGCATATTATTGAATGCCAGCCGACGAAAGGTCATCGAAATTGCCTCCCAACAAGCTTAGCGCATCCAAAATTTGCTGGAAAAAGGCTTGCCGGTTCGAGCCCCGCCGAATTTCCGCAAAAAATTTGCCGTCTTTAATAAAAATAATCCGCCGGCAATAGCTTGCCGCAAACGGATCATGCGTCACCATCATTATCGTGGCATGCATATGCTCGTTCAAATTTCGCAACGCTTCCATCACGTCTTTGGCCGCTTTGGAGTCCAGATTGCCCGTTAATTCGTCGGCGAACAAAATGGCGGGATCATGAATGATCGCCCGCGCGATCGCCGTCCGCTGTTTCTGCCCGCCCGACACTTCGTACGTCCGTTTATGGAGAATGTCCCGAATGCCGAGCAATTCCGCCGTTTTCAGCAAACGTTGTTCGATTTCGCTCACGGCCATTCCTTCCAGAACAAGCGGCAATATAATATTGTCTTTCAAGGTAAGCGAATCAAGCAGGTTGAAATCCTGGAAAATAAATCCGAGCTTCCGCCGCCGAAACAAGGCGAGCTGCTTATTGTTCAATTGAGCCGGGTTCGTGCCGTTAATTTCCACATAGCCGGACGTCGGCTTGTCGATCGTCGCGAGTAGATTGAGCAAAGTCGTTTTGCCGCTGCCCGACGGGCCCATGACGCCGACGAATTCTCCCGCCTCGATCGTCAGCCCGATGTTGTCGAGCGCTTTATAGTACATATTGCTTTTCGAACCGTATATTTTGCATAACTGTTCCGTTTTTAATACAGTCATGTCTTCCCTCCGCGATTGAATACTTTCCTATATTATATCCCGGACCGTCATGGTCAACGTATCGAATTGTCTTTCATTGCGCGGCTCGAATCTTTCATTTCTGTCACAAACGCCTTATTCTACCGGCCACTCACGGCGAACAGCGTATCCGTCTGAAAGATGATATGAACGACGGTCCCTTTCTTGTACGCCGATTCGATCTCGATGCGGTGGCCGAGCCTGGAGACGACTTGTTTCGACAGGAATAGCCCCATCCCCGTCGACTCCGCCGTAATGCGGCCGTTCTCGCCGGTAAAGAACGGGTCGAACACGCGCGGCAAATCATGCTCCGCGATGCCGATTCCTTCGTCCGCCACCGAGAGGCGCACCTTCTTGTCCAACGGATCGCGCTGCAGCGTAATCGTGAGCGATTTATCCCCAGGCTTCACTTTGGAATATTTAATGGCATTGGTCACCAGTTGATTGACGACGAATGAGATCCACTTCTCGTCCGTCTCCGCGATCATGTCCGGCTCGTCGCATTCGATCTTCGGAAAGATCGACCAGCGGATGCATGCTTTTTTATGCTGATTGACGACTTGGCGCGCGACTTTCAGCAGATCGGTCTTGCGAACATGCAGATCGAACTCGAACTTGTCCAATCTGGCCGTATGAAGCATCATTTCCAGCCCTTGCGCCAGCCGTTCGTTTTCCTCCTGAATGCTGTTCAGCAGTTCGCGCGCTTCGTCTACGCCCCGTACATCTTTCGCTTGCTGATTCAGGAGATCGATGACCGAAACCGGCGTCTTCATATGATGCACCCATTGATTCGTAAAATGATGATGCTGCTCCTGCTGCAACTGATATGCCGTCAGTTGATCGGAATACGTGCGGAATTGCTTCTCCATGACGCTATGCATAAATTTCTGCTCGTCGGTGACGCCCGGATGCATCCCGACAAACGTATAAAGCCCGAGCTTATGATCCTCGAAGCGCCGCAAACTGATAAAAAACATCCGTTGCCGCATATAGTCGAACGCGAGTCCTGCCGCCAGCACGGCGGTAGCCAGCACAATCAAATAGATCGTACTGTTGCCGCTGATCGCGGTAACTTTGCCGAGCCCGAGCAGATCGAGCCAAACGACGAGCAAGACGAGCAGAATCGCGATATAAAAGATAACGATGTAAATCAATCGATCCTTCAAAAACGTACCGATCCGCGGCGCTCTCCATTCATCCATTGCCGCTTCCCCCCTCCGGCGCCAAGAAGCGGTAGCCTTGCCCGCGCACCGTTTCAATCGCCTTGACAAGGCCGATCTCCTCCAGCTTTTTGCGGACCCGCGTAATATTGACGGACAACGTATTGTCATCGACGAATTGAACGTCGTCCCACAGCAGTTCCAGCAATTCCTCGCGCGGCACAATGACGCCCGGCTTCATGACGAGGCATTGGAGCAATAAACATTCGTTCTTCGTCAATTCCGTCTTATGCCCCTGCCATTGCAGCGTATTGCGGGACGGATCCAGCTTCAAGCCGGGCACGCCCGTCTGGTCCGCCTGTTCCGCCGCCGGCGCCGCATATTCTCCGTAAGCTCTGCGCAGCGCGCTTTTCACTTTCGCTACAATCACATCCAGATGAAACGGCTTCGTAATATAATCGTCGCCGCCGTTCTCGATCGCCATCACTTGGTCCATGTTGCCGACCCGCGCCGATACGAAAATGATCGGGACATTCGAGAAGGTCCGAATTTGCCTGCACCAATAATACCCGTCGAAATAGGGCAAATTAATGTCTAGCAGCACAATGTGCGGATTTTTCATCTCCACTTCCTTTTTAATGTCGGCAAAATTGTCGGCCCGCACGACTTCATAACCGTATTTCTCCAACGTTTGGGCTAAAATCGCAGCGATTTTGCCGTCGTCTTCGACGATAAGTACTCGATACATATTGCCGGTCCTCCTATGATGCCGGTTCCTCTAACGGTAAGCTAGAAGCTTACGAGAACCAAACCGAAACATGCCGCATTAAGCAAGAAAACGATCGCCGCGGCGATGATTGTCGTATGCATCATAATTTTCAGTTTCTTTATATAATATACGATACATAAGGGAATGACGTATACAAGCTGAACGGCTCCAATAAATAACAGCCCCCACAACGAAGTAATCGATGCCGCCACGATATGGCATCCGATCAATAGAAGCAATGCGTACGCGATTTGTTTGTTTTTCGATAACTCCACAGGCTACCTCCATTCCCGGTCGGCAGACCGGCTTATCGCAGCGCCTTGCTGCGGATTTCCTGCAATCGCTCTTCCTTCCCGTCGCGGTAAAATATATTGTACGTATCGAACGGGATGATTCTCAAGTCGGGATGAACGATATGTACGCATGACTTTTTGACGGAACGCACGTCGAAATTGTAAGGATCGAGAAACTGCATAATGATCACGCGGAAAATATTGTCGTAACCGATATGTTCCGGTACTTTGACGAACGGCAAGCAGCACAGCAATTCCCGCAGCTTGAATCCGGAGGTAAGCGGTGTCTGGTTTAACGAGAACAGCTCGAACACTTTGCCCCGCAGCACTTCGTCCTGCTCGTACACGATCGTATTGCCGCCTGACTCGAGCAGCACCTGCGGATCGATCAGCCTTGTCAGGGGCACCGTCCGTCCCCCGAGCTTGAGGGCATATCCCATAGCCAGGCAATCCGAATGGCAGGGCACGGGAATGATGTCTTCCGCCGCGAACAGTTCGGACTGCTCGATAATGCCGCGCCGAACCTCCGACAAGGTCAGCCGATCGGTCGCCGGATCGAATTGCTCGGTGCGGCCCGCCGCCTGGATCGGTTGGAACGTCACGCCGCGCACCGCTCTTTGCTTCAGAGCGTATTGAATGATTTTGCCGATTTCATGGTCGTTCAAGCCCTTTTTCAACGTGACGACGAGCGTCGTGGATAAATTCAATTCGTTCAAATGCGCAATCGCCTGTTCCCGGATGTTTCTCAAATCTTGGCCGCGCAATTCCAACAGCGTTTCCTGCTCGAACGAATCGAATTGCAAGTACAGCTCGATTCCCGGCATGTAAGCCGCGAGACGGCGCGCAAATTCCTTGTCGCGCGCGATTCGGATTCCGTTCGTATTAATCATGAGATGACGAATCGGCTTCCTCTTGGCCAGATCCAGAATTTCGAAAAATTGCGGGTGAATCGTCGGTTCTCCCCCGCTAATCTGCACGATATCCGGCGTCCCTTCGTTGCGGACGACCGCGTCGAGCATGGCTTCGATCTGTTCCAGGCTGCGCCACGATTTGCGGTGAGGCGAAGATTCGGCGTAACAAATGGGGCATTGCAAATTGCATTGGTCCGTCACCTCGACAAGCGTCAGGCAGCTATGCTGCTCATGGTCGGGGCAAAGCCCGCAATCGTAAGGGCAGCCGTACTTGATCGGCGTGTTCCAAACGAGCGGCATTTCGGACGGTTTCGTAAAGTCGCGGCATTTTTTGTAATATTCGATATCGTCGGAGATGAGCACTTTTTCGCGTCCGTGCTTCATGCAGGTCTTGAGAAGATAAACGCGGCCGTTCTCGAATATCACTTTTGCCTCTACTTTTTCCAAACATGTGGAACAAATGCTAAGCGTAAGATCGTGAAACAGGTAAGGGCGGTTCGGCATCATTAGATCTCCTTTTGCAGTAGGGATGGTTTGTTGCGCCAAAATAACAATCCGTAATAGATTATACCCAGCAACGCCGCGACTTGAACATTGTTCAGCATGATGTACGGATGCGGAGTCGGTTTGATAAAATCGATCCAGAAACGAAACAGCAAATACATAAACATAAAGCATTGGAAGGAAAGGCCTGAAAATGGATAGTTTCGTCTAAGCCGGACCAAGACGGGCAGCAAGGCGATGAGAAAGGCGATTTCATAGATTTGCGTAGGATGACGCAGCACTCCGTCGCCGAAATCGACCCCTGTGATCCAGGTCGTCTCGATGCCGTACGTATGGTCGGACAAGCCTGTCAGGAAACAGCCGATGCGTCCGATCGCGATGCCGATACAGAGAGGGATGGCAAAATCGTCTCCGGTCGAATGAGGCCACTTTACGATTTTCTTTGCGATCTCTACGCCGATCAGTCCGCCAAGCAATCCCCCGACGATCGTTTTCCCTTCCATGAGATAGGTGAGATCGTTCCATTTCTGCAACGTTTGCAGCGGATCTTCAAACCAGTACAGAATTTTGGAGCCTGCGGCGGCCCCGGCAATGGCGCCGGACAGAACCCCAAGCCCCTTCTCCAGCGGGATCGGGTTCGCGGTACGGTACCGCTTCCGTTGGTATAGATACAACCGGAACCCGATAAAATACGAAAGCGCCTCGAATAGAAAATGCGGATGAATATTGAGCCCGAACAAATGAATATAAACTGGAAATTCCATGGATCACCTCTATGCGCGGCTATCAGTCTTTGAACTTTATTATAGAGATAGCTCCAGCAATGCGCCAACCATTTTTTCCCTCAAACGGAACAAAGATCATTCGCTTGCACGTCAAAGAGGCGGCCCCGTATGCACGGAACCGCCTTGCTTATCGATTGATTATTGCTGACCGATTTTATCGAATACATTTTCCTGCACAAATTTCGCAGCCTCGTCCAATAGCTTTTTGGAATCCGTATCTTTCTTCGAGAACGTTTCCTGTACGACGTTAGACATAGCCGCATAATAGTCTTGCGTGCCGGATTGCGCCTCCGGCTTGCCCTCCAACAAATCGAAGAGCTGCGGATCGTATTGGTACACATTGTCGTATTTCTCGTAAATCGCTTTTACTTTGGTCGCATATTCCGAATCGTCGCTGAAATATTCAAGCGGAGTCGGGACGTAATATTTTCCTTCGGCTTTACGCGCCTGGATGGTGTCTTCCACCGATTTCAGCGCTTCGTCGGTAAAATAATCGAAAGTAATATAGCGGAACGCCATTTCCTGCTCTTCTTTCGTCGCGTTCGGGTTAATGACGAGATAGTTGCCGCCCAGAATACCGTAATGCTTGCCGCCCTTCTCCGCGGCCGGCATCGGATAAGCAACCACATCTTCCGGCTTCATGCCGCCTTCATTCAAAGCCGCATGCAGCACGTCGAACGCTCCGGCGATCACCATCCCCGTCCGGCCTTGCTGGAACGAGTTGACCGCATCGCCCCATCCGAGCGCCCAGTCCTGCGGAATTGCATTCGCTTCCCATCTTAGCTTCTTGTAGAAATCCAGCGCTTTGACGCCCGCTTCGGAATTGAAGACGGCCGTTATTTTACCGTTATCGACGGTCTCGATATCGCCGCCGGCTTCAAACAAGAAGTTGGTCCAGTTCCAGCCCGCTTCGTTCCCTTTGCCCATCGGCGCAATGCCGGAAATGCCTTTTTTCGGATCCGCGATGTCTTTCGCCGCATTGTACATGTCATCCCAGGTCCAATCGAGGCCGGGAAGCGTGACGCCTTTGGCTTCGGCCAGTTTTTTGTTCACAACCGTCGATGTCACGTACCCGTTCTGGGTAATTCCATAGACTTTGCCGTCCACGATAAATTGTTCTTGCAGGACAGGATTCATTTGATCTTTATACTCCCAGTTGTTCCACAGATCCGTAATATCGGCGACCCATCCGCGTTCTACGAGAAAATTCGCCTCGGTGGCCCAAGTATTGTAGAATGTCGGAGCTTCGTTGGAAGCCATCTTCACGCCGATCTCGTTTACGTCGTAATCCCAATCGTCTTTAATAATGGTCACGTTCGGATACTTCGCCTGAAAGCGAGCGATTTTATCGTCTTCCTGCTGTCTGAGCGTAGTCTCGTCGGGCAGCGGGTAATGAACCTTGATCGTTATTTTTTTCTGCGTAATATCGTCCGCCGAACCCTGAGCCTGCGTCTGGTTGTTTCCGCCATTGTCGCTCGGAGCCCCTTCATTGCTTTTGACTTCCGGCTCGTTCTTGCCGCCGCAAGCCGCAAGAAGCGAACCCAATAGCAGAAGGCAAGTCAATAATAGTGAGAACTTTCGCATTGATACTCCCCTTTTCCATGTATAGTTAATGACTTACATCTCTATCTTAAAAGAGAGACGATAAACAGACGATGTGCATTCGTATGGCGATCATGTGCAAGGCTACGCAAAAGAACTGCGTTATCCTTTGACCGCCGTTAAGCTGACGCTGCGTATAATAAACTTCTGGAAAGCGAGAAACACGAAAATCGGCGGAACCATAACCATGAACAAAATGGCGAATTTGACGCTGCTGTCGAGCGATCTGGCGCCGATGACATACTTATAAATCGCGGTGGCAAGCGTATATTTATCTTCCGTATGCATGACGAGCGACGGCCAAAACCAATCGTTCCAAGCGGTGGAAAAAATGAAGATGGCCAATGTGGCGAATATCGGGACGGACAGCGGCAGCGCAATGCGTATATAGCTGGTAAATTCCGAAGCGCCGTCGATGCGCGCCGATTCGAAAATTTCCGGATGAATGCCGTCGAAGAAGTTTTTGATCAGCAGGAAATAATATGCGCTCGCGCCCGCCGGCAGCCAGAAAGCCCAGTACGTATTCAACAGCCCCAATTCCTTCAAGTTGACGAAATTCGGAATCATATAACTCGACGCCGGAATGAACAACGTCATTAGAATGAAAAAATAAATCGCCCGGCTGTACGGTACGCGAATCCGCGATATGCTGAAGGCGGCCAGCCCAAGCACCAATATCGTCATCAGCAGATTGCCCGCGAAGATGAGCAACGTATTTTTAAGAAACATCGGCAGATCGATATAATTCCAGCCTTTCGGGAAGTTGTCCCAATGCCATTCCGTCGGGAAAAAGCGCGGCGGGAACGTATTAATCTCCTGATTGCTTTTCAAGCCGTTGAACATCGTCATCGCGATCGGATACAACATCGTGAAAGCCATGACGGCGATGCACAGCACCATAAACCCGTATACGACTTTATGAAACGGCTTCCGCAAATCGGCTGCCGACAATATGCCTCTCTCTTGCATTTTAGTAGTCCTCCCTGTTCAGCTTGTATTGAATGATCCCAAGGACGCTCAGCACGAGGAACATCAGTACGCCAAGCGCCGTGCCCGCCCCGTAATCCAGTTTGGTGAACGCATATTTCACCGTGAGAAGGGCGTAAGTTAACGTGGCCTTGTTCGGCCCGCCGTCGAGCATGGCAAGCTGGGATTGATAAGCCTGAGAGGTGCCGATCAGTTGCAAGATAAGCATCAATACGATTAAATTCCGCATCGAAGGAAGCGTAATATGTTTGATCCGGGCCCAGACGCCCGCTCCGTCAATTTCCGCCGCCTCGTACCAATCTTTCGGAATGCTGAGGACGCCGGCCAGGTAGATCAGCATCGCGGAACCGAACTGCTGCCATGTTTCCATGACGACGAGCGACACCATGGACCATCTTCCGTCCGAAATGAACGAGATCGGCTCCGCCCCGAACAAACCGAGCAGCGCATTGATCGGCCCGACGGGATCGTACATCCATCTCCACATGCCGTAGAGGACGACGCCCGGCACGACAAAGGGCAAGTAAGCGGCAATCCGCGCAAAGCCCTGGAAAAACTTCAGTTCCGATATGGCAATGGACGCCGCGATCGGCACCCAAAAGCCGATAATTAATGTCAGCAGCATAAAATACAAGGTGTTTCGAACGGATAGCAAAACATCGGGATTTTTGAAAATAGTAATATAGTTGGCAAATCCGACGAACGTATTTCCTTTTACAAAATCGATATTGTAAAAGCTGTAGACGATTCCTTTAATAATTGGTACCCATAAAAAAACGATAAAAATAGCGATCGCCGGAACAAGAAACAGATAACCCCATATATACTTCTTCCAGTTCGATATCTTCTTCGATTTGTTCCGCCTTCCCTTCGCCGTTTCCTGCACCATGTTGCCTGGAGAAATCATCGTTTCTTCCATAAGACCCCCTCATTCCTCTCCAATGTCTATCCTCCATTGTAAAAAAAGGCGGCGCTTCCGAACATGTGCAAAACTATGTGAATGATAACCGTTTTTACTTCTTCCAATCGCTTGGGCTGACGCCGAAATATTTTTTGAATATTTTGCTGAAATGTTCCGGGGATTCGTAACCGACGCGCTCGGCGATTTCGTAGCGGCGCATATCGGTGTTTAGCAGCAAGGATTTGCTTTCTTCCATTCTTAATTGAATGACGTATTCCCATAAATTGAAGCCGGTGATCTTTTTGAACAGATAGCTGAGATAGTTGGGACTGACGTGGTTTTTTCTCGCCACTTCGTGAATGGTAAGCCCCTTCTGCCTGTAGTTCTCCTCGATATATCGTTTCGCGTTGGCAACAATCCGGTTGCTCTGCGTCGTCAATTCCTCCGCGGAAGGATCGTGAGCGTAGTTATGCCAATTGAAATCGCCGTAATAAAACACATGATAATCCCCCTGCTTCTCGCCCCATTGGATCGCTTTATCCGCTTGCCGGCTTAGCACGGGCACGAATTCCGTCCCCTTCAAAATTTGGCTGATTCCGATCGTCGCGTTAATTCCCACATATTGATGGACATGGTGATGGAGGCTGCGGCCGATCATCTCCAATTGATTGATCTTGTTGGCGCTCAGCTCGGCGTATTCCTCCTCGTTCCATTGCAGCACGATACTGATTTCCCGCTTTGCGGAATAGCAAGGCAGCGCGTTCCATTCCCCGAACAAGAGCTCCTGGGCGATATTAAGCGCCGCATAACGGTACAATCGGCTATCCTTGTCGGTCGTAGCGGCGGCTTCGCCGTCTTTGCCGGGATCCAGCTTCATTTTTATAACGGAAAAATAAGGCCCCAGAAGCTTCAATTCCCGCTCGGCTTCTTCCGACATGGCATCCGCGGCTCCGATCAGGAGCCGGTTCAGACGCTCGTTATGTTCCGGCATCGGTTCCTCCATATAAAAGCGCTCATTATCCCGCATCTTCACCATATCGATTTGCGGTACCGGCTTATCCATTTTGAGCAAGGCGTTGCGAACCGAATCAAGAAATTGTTCGCTGTTCAGCGGCTTGATCAAATAATCCTTCGCCCCGAGCCGGAGCGCCATTTGCGCATATTGGAACGTTTCATGCGCCGAGATGATAATCGTCTGCATCCAAGGCTTGACCAATTTCGCCTGATGCATCAGTTCGATCCCGCTCATTTCTCCCATCTGAATATCCGTCACAAGCAGATCGATCTCTTCCATCCGAATATAATCCAACGCTTCGTGTCCGCTATAGGCGGTAAAGATGCCGCCGATCTCCAGCCCCGACTTCGTAAGCAATCCTTCCAGACCTTTGCAAATCAACGGTTCATCGTCAACGATCAAAATATTGTACATATGAACTCCCCCTGTAAGCTTATTCAGGCAGTTGAACGGATTTAGGCAGATGAAGCGTCGCCTTGGTCCCGCCTTCCGTACGTCTCTCATACGCCAGCCCGTAATCCGGTCCGAAATGGAGCCTGATGCGTTGTTGAATATTGCGGATCCCGTAGCCGAAATCCGGGTTCGTGCTTTCATCGCGCAGCAGCCGATTGATCGTTTCGTAATCCACCGCTTTATATCCGTTGTCCTCGATGAAGATCAATATATTGGCATCGTCTCCGGCGGCGCCGATCGAAATTCGGCCGTCTTCCCCCATATGCTTCACTCCGTGAATAATCGCGTTTTCAATAAGCGGCTGCAGCGTAATCTTGGGAATAGCGACCGATAGGAGTTCCTCGGGTATATCGATGGAAACTTGAAACAAGTAATCATATCTGTGCTGCTGCAATTTGATATAAGCCGACGCATGTTCCAGCTCTTCCTGCAGCGTAATTAGCTCCCTGCCCCGGCTCAGGCTGATTTTCATCAACTTGGACAATTCCTTGATCATCTCGGCGGAAGCGGTCTTACCCTCCATCTCGCTTTTCCAATAAATGCTCTCTAGCGTGTTGTATAGCAAATGCGGATTGATTTGCTGGTAGAGCAGTTGCAATTGGCTTTCCTTTTGTTTCAAATCCATTGTGTACTTATAATGAACCATCGCATTCAAACGGCGTGCCATATCATAAATCGTATTAATCAAAACGCTGATTTCGTCGTACCGATCGCGGCGCGGCGTCTCCGGCACGACCTTCCCCGGCTCATACCTTCTGACGAAATATACAAGCTTCTGCAGCGGCGTCATTAACGAACGCCAAAAATAAAGCATGATAAAAAGGCCGATGATCAAATAGGCGATCGAAATAAGCTGAATGACTTGCTTGATTTCGTTTTGCTGTTGAAGCAGCGCTTGCACCGGAACTTTGTATACTAGCTTCTGCTGAAGAACCTCATTGTAATTGATAACATAGATGAATTCGTCGGTAATGAGATCCTTCACTCCGATCGCCGAAGCGCCGGGGTCCGCCTCCGGCGGCAATTGCAGCACAGCGCCATGATCGGGCGAACTTGCGGTCAATATGCGGTTGTCCCAATCGGTAAAATATAGCTCTCCTTCCGGAAGCGATACCGTTTGCAGCGACTCGTTAATGCGGGCGTCCAAATTCGTGACGACAAGCACGCCGATCGTTCCGTTATTGTAAATGCTGTTAATGGCCCGGATGTAGGCCAATGTTTTTTGATTGCCCTGGCCTTTGGAAGGAGGCGATAAGCGCTCGACTTGTCTCAGATAGCCTTTTCCCTTTTTATCGACGGCCTCATCGAACCACTCCGGTTTTTCATCGTCCGCGAAAAAATAAACGCCCGATTTCTTCGGAGACGGATAAAACGGCGCAAAAAAATAAGTATTCAAGGGATCGTATATGTACAGAGAATAATATAGCGGCTCGCGTTCATCGGTTTCCTGGGAATAAACGATCAGCAGGTTTTCCAATTCCTCGTAATTTTTCACTCGTTCGAGCACCGTTTCCTCCGTAGAAAGCGGATTCAATTGTTGAATCAGCGTGTTCTTGAATACGGTGGAAGTCACCTTGTTGATGGCCTCGATATCGCGATTGATCAGCCTGAAATTTTGCTTGTTCAGCTCGATATAAGCATTGGTGACATGCCGCTTCAATATTTGCCCGGCTTTGTTGTTGCCGTAGGCGTTTAATATAATGATCGGTATGACCATGACAAGAAACAGCAAAATAAGCTGCTGCTTCACATTCATTTTGTTGAGCGGATTTTTCAGTATGCGGTTCACAATCGCCTCACACCCCCGGCACTTTAACTATATCAATTATGAAAACCGGCAAATATGCGCGTTTCTACGCACATCGTGAGCGTTTCTCCGCTTCGACTCGCTTCGCGCTCCTACTGTCTGCCTGCCGATACACCTTAGTGTAAAACAAATTGTTCTGCTTGTCAGAAAAAAATACCACTTGCCGATTATTGAGCTCTTTTTCGACATACTGCGCTAAAGTGGGCATAGCTTTTTCCTGCTAATCTTTGCCAGCAGATTCCTTTGTTGGTGTCAACAATACCCAATGGCGTTGCATTGAGAAATTGCGATCCGGACCGTACGACCGTTATTTTGCGTCAAAACCGCTTATTCGCTGTTTCGGCGGACATTGGTTCCGTTATCCGTTCGTCGCAGGGCTTATTTTTACGCTTTTGCCGCAAATAAAGGATCGTCTGTCCGCAAACTGGTCGAATCGGGTCGTTTGTCACAATTATCGTCTCCTGTGTCCGCGAACTTGGGGAGCAGGGCGGTAGAAGTTAATGCAACGCCAGTGCCCTTCTGTCGAAATCCCTTTCGCTCAAAATAGGGAAAATGCGACTTGCGACAGTTCCATTCCCCGTTTCTTTTTTTGCACCTTTTGTCGAAATCCCTTTCGCTCAGAATAGGGAAAATGCGACCTGCGATAGTTCCATTCCCCGTTTCTTTTTTTGCACCTTTGTCGAAATCCCCTTCACTCAGGGCTAAGGGAAATTATTCTGTAATAGAGAAATAGCCCAATATTCAATTCTGTAGCAGGGATCACGAGCCCAGACCGGGGAGCCTGTTGCGACTATCTGAACCAAGGGGATTTCGACAGAAGGGCATGGAAAGCAATAGGTCGGTGGAAGGGAATGAAGAAATGTGAGGGGAATCGCATGAAAAATGCCACCAGTGAGTTGTTCTCGCCAGTTGCATTGTTCGTTCGACTCTCGCAAGACTTGACCTGCCTGGTCCCACACATATAAAAAATACCGCCATCGAGTTGACTCGATAACGGTATAAGCGTTCGACTCCCTCGGGACTCGACTACACGGTCCCATGCTCATAAAAAAACCACCGGCGAGGTGTTTCCTCGGGCAGTGGTCTTTGATCGCTTGGCAACGTCCTACTCTCCCAGGACCCTTCGGTCCAAGTACCATCGGCGCTGGAGGGCTTAACGGTCGTGTTCGGGATGGGTACGCGTGGAACCCCTCCGCCATCGCCACCAAACGGATTGCTTATTCAAGGAGTTGCTCCCTGAAAACTAGATGCGAAACAAACGCGAACTCATGTGTTATCCTTTATTCGGGGTCCCCCGAAAAGTAATGTCTAATCTTTTTATCGAAGTGGCACATGTTGAGCGACCGCGAATAGTGGTCAGATTAGACGCCGATTGAGTATACACTCAATGCGGACGGAATACGCTTCGAAGCATATCGTCACTTTTTGGGGTATGTTTTAGGATAAGCCCTCGACCGATTAGTATTGGTCAGCTGCACGCATTGCTGCGCTTCCACCTCCAACCTATCAACCTCGTCGTCT
>NZ_CAKKLI010000021.1:0-84144 GCF_918697855.1 Paenibacillus sp. CECT 9249
ATTCCGGAAAGTCCAGTCCCAAATTTATTTTTCAAAGATCAACTGGAAATTTTGAAGGCGGCCGCCAGTCCCCTAGGGGACTGGAAGTAAACTCAAAACTGCCTTCAAGAAATACTATATGAGGAGGCTTGATGATGCATCGTCTCTTGATAAGTCTATTTGTCGTTATGCTTGCTGCGTGCCAATCGGAACCGGGCTCTTCGCAGCTTGGATCGAATGAAGTACAATTTAATGAAAAGAGGGTGGAAGAAATGAACCTGCAATTGATTGCTTTGGCGGCGGAAGGAGATACCGATACGGTTCTGCAACTGCTTCAAGAGGGAGCGGACATCAACGCAACGGACGGAAGCGGGAGAACGGCTGTCCTGGCGGCAACGCGCAACAATCGAGCGGATACGGTGAAAGCATTGATCCAGCAAGGCGCGGACATTAACATTCGCGACAACAGCTTGGACAATGTGCTTTTGTATGCCGGAGCGTCAGGATATCTCGAAATTGTAAAATTGGCGATTGACGCCGGCGCCGATACGAAACTGACGAACCGGTTCGGTGGCACGGCTCTGATCCCGGCTTCGGAACGCGGTCATGTCGAGGTAGTTCGGGAACTGCTCACGAATTCCGATGTCGATGTCAATCACATTAACAATTTGCAGTGGACGGCGCTGTTGGAAGCGGTCATTTTAGGGGATGGCGGCGAGAGGCATCAGAACATCGTACAACTGCTGCTCGATCATGGAGCCGATGTGAATATTAGCGACGGCGATGGGGTCACTCCGCTGCAGCATGCGCAAAAACGCGGATTCACGGAAATGGAGTCGATTCTAAAGAAGGCGGGCGCTAAGGACTAAAAGGGGGCCGAGCGATGTTGGAGATGATAGACGTAAGCGATGAGAAACCGGTACGGATCGAAACGAACCCGTATATTCCGTTGAACATTGTATTGGAAAATAACGATCGCAGCTATTCCGGGAAAGAAAGTTTGCACATGGATCCGCAAAATTAGGAGGAACATGAACTTATGGCTTTATTGGAAATATTGCATTTTGCTCAAGAAGAATGCCCTGCGGCATGGAGGGAGCAAATTATCGGGCTTATGCGGCAGGAATGGCCGCGAGCTTTTGAAGGCGGGCCTGTCGTGTGGCCGGATTGTCCGGATACGCATCCGACGTCGTTCGTGCTTCTCTCCGATCGAATGGTGGTGAGCCATGTGGCCGTGCCGAGGAAAGAGATCAGTCACAAAGGGCAGAGCTACCAAGCCTTCGGCATTAGCGAGGTGGTGACTCACCCGGATTGCCGCAGGCAAGGATACGGGGCGAGACTGCTGAAGGAAGCGGCTGCCTATATTGCCGGCAATTCGCCGGATATCAGCCTTTTTACTTGCGTCCCTTCGTTGGTTCCTTTCTATGCTCACGCCGGGTGGGAACATTATGCGGGCACGGTGTTGGTAGGGGGAACGCGCGACAACCCGTTCCGCAGCGATTCGCTGGGGCTGGCGACGATGATGCGTTTGTATTCGGATAAAGCGCGCCGGAATCGGCATGCCTTTCAAGAGACGGACATCGAGTTGGAACTTGGCGAACGGAAGCTATGGTAGGCATGGGGGAAATTGGGCGTTGTACCGGATATGGTGCTACCTTTCAAGCCTAGCGGTTATGCATTTTCGGCCCTTCTGTCGAAATCCCACTCGTTCAGGAAACCCCGCGGCTTCTTTCCGTCTGATCGCGATTTGCTCGCCGCGTGAAGTCCTGAAGCATCCCATGCCCTCGGAACCCGGCGGTCTTGCTGCTGATACCGATACACCAGCTTACTGAATGAAAGGGATATCGACAGAGGGCGGGATAAAGAGATATCGCAATCCCACGACATAAGGTCGACTTCAAAAATGAAATAAAGAAATATAGCGACAGGCTTCCGATTCGGTTCGGAGGGCTGTCGTTTTGCGTTCAAAGCACGATTCATAGAAAATTCCCCCGCCATCGAAGAAATGTACACCTGCTCGCTTCCCTCGCGCTTGATTTAAGATAAGGATGTGCACAGAAATGAGGGGCATGCAACCTTACCATTTATGAGAGCGGAGGAGTCGACATGGCGGAAAAACAAGTGAAAGTAGGAATCATCGGGACTGGATTTATGGGCAAAGCGCATGCCGAAGGGTACCAATTATTCAACATAGAAATCGGTATGTTCGCTTCCCGGACGGCGGAGAAAGCGCAAGCGGTCGCCGAACAATTCGGCGTGGCACGCTGGACCGACCATTGGCTCGACTTGATCCGCGATCCGGAGATCGATTGCGTGGATATTACCGTTCCCAACCATTTGCATTACGAAATGGCCATGGCCTGCATCGAGGCCGGGAAGCCGTTCCTGATCGAGAAGCCGTTGGCGCGCAATACGGAAGAAGGCGAAGCGATCGTCCGGGCGGCCAAGGAGAAAGGAATCGTCGCCGTCTATGCGGAGAATATGCGCTTTAAGCCGGCGTTGATTCGTACGAAGGAACTTGTCGACGAAGGCGCCTTCGGCAAAGTGCTCATGCTTCGCTCGAACGAAATCCATAACGGCCCGTTCCATAGCCCGTGGTTCTGGGATGCGAATTTGACCGGCGGCGGTGCGGCGATCGACATGGGCATCCATGGCGTCAATACGCTCGAATGGATTATGGGTTCGAAAATCAAGCGCGTCTATGCCGAAACGGAAGTGCTTAAATGGAAGGAGCATTGCAAGAACGGCGCGGAAGACAGCGCGATGGCGGTGCTTCGTTTCGAGAACGGAGGCATGGCGGAAATCGTCATCAGTTGGGCGATATCGGGAGGAATGGATGTGCGTCTGGAAGTGTTCGGCGATCAAGGGACCGCCTATGTGAGCACGACGCATGAAGCAGGCGGCTTGCGCATCTACAGCCAGAACGGATACGGCAAGTCCTATGAAGAGGAAGCGAGCCTCAAGCCGCATGTCGTCCCGACGAAAGGATGGAGCTTTCCGGCGCCGAAGGACGTCATTCAACAAGGGCATGCGTTTGAAGTGAAGCATTTTATCGATTGCGTGCGCGGCAAAGTGCAGCCGTCCAGCACATTGGAAGACGGCTTGCGGGCATTAAAGGTCGTCGAGGCGATGTATCGATCGGCGAAAACGGGAATGGCCGTGGAAGTGCAATGAGGGGACAAACCGGCCGCGGGAAGAAGATGAACGAGCGCCCGGTCGCCGTCGGCATCGATGTCGGCGGCACGAAGATCCGGGCCGGATACGTCGCCGAGGACGGCGAAGTGCTGCGGACGGAGCAATATCCGATGGACCGTTCTTCCCAAGCGGCCGCGCTCCATTCCATCTACCGCGCGGCGGACGATTTCCTGCAAACGCCTTGGGACGGAACGGCTCCTTGCGGCATTGGAGTCGGCCTGGTCGGCCAGGTCGATCCCGGCCGCGGCGTGTGGGTGCAGGCGATCAATATTCCGATTCGCGAACCGGTCGCTTTAGCGGCGGAACTGACCCGCAGGTACGGGCTGCCTGCAGCAATGGACAATGACGTGCAAGCGTCTACGCATGCGGAACGGCTGTACGGCGCCGGCAAGGAGTTCGAGCATTTTATCTACATCAATGTCGGCACCGGCATTGCGATGGGCATCGTGGCGGACGGCGTGCTCGTTCGAGGGGCGGCCAATTATGCGGGTGAGTTCGGCCATATGTCGGTCGATCCGCACGGGGACGTCTGCATTTGCGGCAGGCGGGGCTGCTTGGAGCCGATCGCCTCCGGAGGCGGCATGGTCGAACGGGCGGGAGCCCACTTAGCGTCGTATCCGCATTCGTCGCTGCATGCTTACGCCGACCGTCTGCAATCGCAAGCGATCTTCGAGGAGGCCCGTCGAGGCGATCCGCTTGCGGCGCGCCTTGCGCAGAATGCGATGGAGGCGCTCGGTTCGGCCGTGACGAATGCGGTGAACCTGTTGAATCCGCAGGCCGTCATTGTAGGCGGGGGCGTGTTCAGGGACATGAGCCTGATCGAGGAGCTCAATGACTATATTCGCCGATTCAGCTTGCCGGCCGCCGCCCAATCGCTCGTACGGATCGAGACGTCGGAACTGGATATTCATATGGTGGGACTGCTCGGAGCAGCATCATTAGTTTGGAGGTCTTAAGCGATGAAATGGATTGTGGAACAAAGTACTGAAGCGTTCAACCGGCGCAGCGCGCAGGAGATTACGGAGCAAATCGGGAGGAAGGCGGACAGCAGAATCAGCTTTGCCACTGGTTCGACAACGAAAGGGATCTATCGGGAATTAGCCGCCCTCTATCGTCAGGGGGGCTTGGATTTTTCCCGCGTCGAGGCGTTTGTCCTCGACGAATACCAAGGCGCTTCCCAAGCCAATCCGGCAAGCTGCCTGGCCCGATTAACGGCGCAACTGTTCGATCAAGTCAACATGGATGCGTCACGGATCCACTTCTTTGACAGCATGGCGGCGGATCTGCATCAGGTTGCCGAAGCTTACGAGCGGAACATTCGGGCGCTTGGCGGAATCGATCTGCAAGTGCTGGGGCTGGGCGCCAACGGCCATATCGGATTCAACGAGCCCGGCACCCCGTTCCATGCCGTGACGCGCGTCGTAGATGTCGGCGAGGAGACGATCGAAGCGCGGGCGGAAATGTTCGGCTCCAGAGAACTTGTGCCCCGGCAAGGTATTACCTTGGGAATCAAGACGATTATGCAATCAAGAAAAATATTCCTGTTTGCGAACGGCGAACATAAAGCTACGATAGTGGAACAGGCGCTATTCGGTCCCGTTACGCCGGAGATTCCCGCCTCGGTACTGCAACTGCATCCGGACTTGACCGTCGTTCTCGACCGGGATGCCGCCGGGAAAGTGCGGGATCGTCTGCCGGAAGACGCTGTTGAATAACGCGGGCGATCGCAGTCGCGAATACAGGATACGAACAAGACTATAACGGTCCGGGAGGTAAAGATGAAGATTTCAATCGGAGGATACTCCTTTAACAACACATATTGCGATGGAAAAATGGACGTATTCGGTTATTTGGAGACGGTCAAATACCGGTATCGTATGGATGCGGTCGATCTATGGAACGGCTTCTTTATCGATCGGAGCCAGCCGATCTATAAGCTTGCGGATGAAAGCTATATTCGCAAAATCAAAGAAGCGCTTGACGAGAAAGAGATGAGGGTCGTCAATTTTGCCGTTGACGGAGCCCATCTGTGGGATCCGGACCCGGACATTCGGCAGAAGCTGTACGAGAATGCGCTGGTCCATCTCGACGCGGCGGAAATATTGGGCGCCGAGACAGTGCGAATCGATACGGGCGGCAGTTACCGGGAATCGGAGCCGATGACGGACGAACAATTCGAGTATACGGTCAAGCGCTATCGGGAATACGCGGACCGGGCGGCGGACCGCGGGTATAAGATCGGTCCCGAGAATCATATGGGCGCCTCCTTGCTGCCGCGGGAAATGAAACGAATCGCGGAGGCCGTCGATCATCCGGCATTCGGATTTCTGCTTCATCTCAACCGGTGGAAAGCCGATGAATTGGAAGGGGACGAACTGGTTGCGCCATGGGCGTTCCATACCCATTTCGATGCGAAAACCGTCGTCCTTCCCGAGGCGGAAGCGAAAGTCAAAAGCTTGCTCGCGGGCGGTTATGAAGGCTACTGGGGCGTGGAATACAATGCGCCCGGCAATCAGTACGCCGAGATGGAATGGATCATTGCGGCCGTGAAACGATTGTTGATCGGCGCCGGCAATGAAATCGAGCGAGGTGAACAGGCGCAATGAGCGATACGGTCAAAATCGGCATGATAGGCGTAGGGCAGATCGGCAAGCTGCATCTGGAAAGATACGAAGCGATTCCCGGCGTGGAGATTGTCGCCGCCTGCGACGTGAATGAAGCGGAAGCCCGGAGAACGGCGGAACGATACGGAATTCCCCATGTCTACACGGACTTCCGGGAAATGCTGAAGCGGGACGATATCGTCGCGGTCGACGTATGCTTGCATAACAACTTTCACGCGCCGGTTACGCTGGCCGCGTTCGAGGCGGGCAAGCATGTCTATTGCGAGAAGCCGATCGCCGGTTCTTACGCCGACGGCAAAGCGATGTTCGATGCGGCGGCGCAAACCGGCCGCATGCTGCATATTCAGCTTAGCACGTTATACCGGCCGGAAACGAAAGCGGCCAAAACGTTAATCGACGGAGGCAAGCTCGGCAAGCTTTATCATGCCCGTTCCACCGGCTTTCGCCGGCGGGGACGCCCTTATGTGGACGGATACGGCACGCCGTTCTTCACCCGCAAGGAAGCGGCCGCGGGCGGCGCGCTGCTGGACATGGGCGTCTATCATATTGCGCAAATGATGTATTTGCTGGGCAATCCGGAAGTGGCTAGCGTCTCGGGCAAAGTGTATCAAGAGATGGAGATGCTGGCCGAACGGCGGGAGAAGAGCGGATTCGACGTGGAGGAGTTGGCCGTCGGGCTGGTTAAATGCCGGAACGGCATTACACTGGATTTGATCGAAGCGTGGTCGGTCCATATGGGCGGCTTCGAAGGCGGAACCGTCCTCGGGTCGCAAGGCGGGATCCGATTGCCGGCGGAGCTTGCGAACGGGATCAGCCAGCCGTTCAGCTTCCACAGCACCGTATGCGACATCGACATGGACGCCACGGTGGATTTGGAGAAAATGGATCTGCGCTGGCATCGGTTAAGAGAAGATGAAACCGCTTACGATTCGTCGCAGCATCACTGGATCGCCGCGCTTGCGGGCCGGGTTCCTCTGCTGCCGACGGCGGAGCTTGCTCTGAATACGATGTTGATCAGCGAAGGGATCTACTTGTCGGACCGGCTGGAACGCGAAGTAACGGCGGAAGAAACCGCGGCGCTCTCGCAATCCCTGTCCGTCTCCGTATAGCCGAATGCCTTTTACAAATAACACATTATTGGGGGTTCGAAAGATGAAAAAGAGATGGCCGATCGCAGGTTTGACAATCCTATTATCCGTCATGCTGGCTATATCCGGATGCGGATCGAGCAACAATGACGGAGCGCCGGAGCAAGGAACAGGCGGCAAGCAAGAGCAACCGGGCGAAAAAGTGAAGGAATTCGAAATGTCGTTGCGGCACACGTTTATTAACGAAGCGGACCAATCGCGCGTAGCGATGTTGAACGATGTCATTCAAGAAGTGGAGAAGCAAGTTCCCGGCTTGAAAATCGTAACGGAAGGCGTCGATGTCGTCGTTAACCGTTCGACCAAACTGAAGGCCGAATTCGCCGCGGGCACCCCGCCGAAAATGTTCTACAACTTTGGCGGCAGCGACACGGAGAACTATGCCAAAACCGGACATTTGCTGGACTTGACCCCGATCGTGGAAGAATTGGGCTTGAAGGATAAAATTCAGGATTTCTCCGAATTTACGGTGGACGGCAAAATTTACGGCATTCCCGATAACGGCTATATCGAAGGATTTTTCTACAACAAGAAAATATTCGAGGAATTGAATCTCACGCCGCCGACAACGTGGGAGGAATTTCTGGCGATGTGCGAAACGCTGAAATCGAACGGCTATACGCCGCTCGCCCTCGGTGCGGCCGAAGCGTGGTCGATCAATATGATCCCGACGAATTTCGCCGCGACGCTTGGCGGAGCCGACTTTTTCCGCGGCTTGAAGACCGGGGAGACGAAGTGGACCGATCCCGAGATGGTCGAAGCGTTCAAGAGGGTCAAGGAATTGCTCGATAAAGGCTACTATACGGAAAACACGCTCGGCTTCAAGCATTCCGAAGCGCAGGCACAATTCTCCAGCGGCAAAGCGGCGATCATCTTCGACGGCACTTGGGGGCTCAACACCTATGCCAATAAAGACCGGTCGGTCGTGGCGAACGATCTCGGCTTCTTCAAAGTTCCGAACTTCGGCGGCAAGGGCGACAATACGATTAACGCCAGCTTCTCCACAGGCTATGCGTTCTCGTCCCATCTGGACGACAACGAAATGGAAGCCGTGAAAGCTTTTATTAAAGAGTACTATCAGGAAAAATGGCAAAAGAGACAATTGCTCGAATCCAACCGCTTCCCATCGATGGTGCTGACCGATACGGAAGGCGTGGAGCCGATCATTAAGGAAGTCAGCGACGCCGCGCAAGGCATGGCTACGTTCCCGGCGTTCGACGCGCTGGTGCAGCCGAAGATCAAGACCGATCTCGAAGCGGGCATGCAGCAAGTGGTGGGCAATAAAACTTCCGTTGAGAAGATGCTGGAAAATATGCAATCCTTCCAGGAGCGAGAAAATAACAAAGAGTAACGGCAACCAGACGCTGCGGGTATCGCCGAGGCCGCGATACCCGTACATTGATTCGGATCGGAGGGATTGGAATTGAATCGGATGTTCAAAAATCCTGTCGCTTATCTATTTTTTATCGTGCCCACGCTTTTGCTGTATTTTGTATTCTACTTGTACCCGTTATCCTCTACCGTGATCTATGCGTTCTCGGATTGGGACGGGTTATCGGAGCCGGTATTCAACGGATTGGATAATTTCCGCAGAGCGTTGCAAGACGAACAGCTTTTCCGGTCGCTATGGAACAATCTGGCCTTCACCGGCTTCGCGCTGATCGTGCAGCTTCCCATTATTGTCGGTTCCGCCGTTCTAATCTCCGAAGTCCGCCGGTGGTCGGGTTTTTACAAGACGACGTTTTTCATGCCGGCCATTTTGTCTACGCCCGTCGTGGCGGTACTCTGGTCTTTCGTCGTTTTCCATCCGGAGATTGGCATTCTGAATTTGACGCTGCGCCATCTCGGGCTCGGACATTGGGCGAGGGCGTGGCTTGCGGACGATCATACCGCGCTGCTGTCGATCTTGGTGACGAACGCATGGGCCAGCATCGGCTTTTACATCGTACTGGCGCTTGCCGCCATTTACGGTATTTCCAGAGAGATCCACGAAGCGGCGCAAGTGGATGGGGCGAGCTTCTGGCAGCGGTCGCTGTTCATTACCGTTCCCATGATTCGTCCGGTCATCTCTGTCATCGTTTTGCTGAAAGTGGCCGGATCGCTCAAAACGCTCGATATCGTCATGGTGATGACGGGCGGAGGCCCGGCGGGGCTGACGGATGTAATGGCGACGTATATGTATCGGGTCGGCTTCCAATACCTTGAATCCGGTTATGCGAATACGATCGCGTTTATTATGGTCATCTTTACGGTCATACTGACGGGCATTACCGGTTACATCTCGAAGAAGCTGGAGGAGGTCTGACGAGAGATGGGCACAAAGAACAAACCAAAGAACGGCATACTCCTTCATATCGTATTGATGGGCTATGTTATAATTTCCTTATATCCGCTGTTCTGGGCGTTTCAGAACTCGTTCAAACGGCATGTCGACATCATCGTCTCGCCGTTCGCCCCGATCAAAAATTTTACGTTCCAAAACTATATCGACGCATGGAATACGTCCAACGTGAACGTCTATTTAGCGAACAGTTTTCTCGTCAGCACCGTTTCCAGCGTTGCAACCGTTTTCCTGGCAGCGATGACGGCGTACGCGTTGGTGAGAATTCCTTATAAACTATTGAACGCCGCGATCATGGGCATTTTGCTGCTCGCCATCATGGTCCCGGGAGCTACGATTCTGGTGCCGCTGTATTCGTTCGTGCGCAAATTCGAACAGTATTTCGGCTTTCAAATCTACGACACGTATATGTCGCTGATCTTCCCTTATGTCACGTTCGGACTGGCGATTTCCGTTGTCATTATTAAAGCGTTTATGAGTTCGATGCCGAAGGAGCTGGAAGAGGCTGCGGTGATGGACGGGCTGAACATCTACGGATTGTTCTTCCGCATTGTGCTGCCGCTATGTTTGCCCGCGCTCGTCTCCGTCTTTATCGTTAACTACTTAAACAACTGGAACGAGTTTATTATGGCGAATCTGCTTCTGTCCAAAGAAAATTTGCGCACGCTCGCGGTCGGGGTGGCTGCATTTAAAGACATGCTGAACACGAACTATGGCGGCCTGTATGCGGCAACGATGTACAGCGTCATTCCGGTTGTCATCGTATATATTTTCCTGCAGGACCGAATCATCGAAGGCTTGACCTCGGGAAGCTTGAAAGGCTGAGCAGCGGTTACAGACGAGGAGGACATCATCCGGTATGAGCATCCGCAATCGAGTATTAATAGGTTTCGTATTATGCATTATTCTTCCGATTATCGCGCTCGGCATTGTCGGCTCGGCGCTGTTCCAGACGGTGCTGCAGAAGAAATATTCCGAGCAGTCGCAGCTGATCAACGCTTCCGTAGCGCGGAATGTGGCGACGATATTCAAGGACGCTACGGCCTATTCGGATCAATCGATGTTCTCCAGCCGTGTGCAGGACTTTCTGAATCAAGATGCGGACGAACGGGATATGACGGAGATTCCGAGCCTGCTCAACCAGACGTTTCTGATGTACGGTCCGCTCGATACGGTAACGCTGTATACGTTGGACGGCGAGGCTTACAGCCGATCAAAATCCGATCTGAAGCCGGTTTCCATGGAACAGCTGCGCCAAAGCGGCGTACTGTCCGAAATGATCCGGCGCAACGGCATTTCCGTATGGCTCGGGCCTTACGAAGGTTCCGGGCTGTCGCCGTCGAACCGGTTTTTCACGCAATTGCGCGTCGTCAACGATCTGAACCGGCAGGAAACGATCGGGTACGTGATGCTGCAATACCAGTTCAACGAATTGGATCAAGTGTTCAATTTCTATTCGAGCAAATTGGATATTCCCAATCATTTTATGTTGGTGAATCAAGAGGGGCTTATCGTGTACGATAACCAGGGCAATGCCGGCGGGGAGAACCTGCGGGGCAAGGTGTCGAAGCCTTTCGACTTAGGCGGGGATTCCGGCAGCGGGAAGCTGGAGTTTAACGGAACGAAAAGCATTTTATCGGTGCAGCCGCTCAATATGAAAGATTTGGGAATATCGAATTTGACGCTGGTCTCGGTTGTTCCGTGGGACTATCTGACCGGGGAGACGACGGCGATTATCCGCTCGATCGGGATCGTGATGGCGGTTATTTTGCTGCTTGCCTTGCTCTTCAATATGATGTTTATCAAACGGTATATTCGGTTTATTATTCGCATGATGCATACGATGAAATTGATCGAACTGGGGGACCTTGGCGTACGCATGGCTTTGGACAGCCGGGACGAGACCGGATCGCTCGCAAGGAGCTTCAACCGATTGGTCGAAAAAGTGGAGGAACTGATCGAGGAAGTGAAGCAGGAGCAGGCGCGCAAGAACAGGGCCGAATTGATGCTGCTGCAGGCGCAGATCAAACCGCATTTTATTATGAATACGCTCGAATCGATCAACGCCTTAAATATGCGGAACGAGCGGGACAAGGTCAGCCAGATGGTGTACCGTCTGGGGCAAAATTTGCATATCAGCTTTCAGGAACAGGAAGAAATTACATTAGGCAAGGAAATCGGCTATTTGCAAAATTATTTCGAAATCCAAAAGGTTCGTTTCGGCCATCTGTTCGATTATGAGATCGTTATGCCGCCGGAACTGGAGAAGTATTCGATCTTGAAATTTACGTTACAGCCTTTGGTAGAGAATAGCATACAGCACGGCTTCGACGATATCGACCGCAAAGGAATGATCGTCGTTCGAGTGGAGGAACGGGAGCGGAATTTGTTGTTATGGGTCGAGGATAACGGTTCGGGGATCGATCCCGATATTTTGCCCTCGTTTCATTACCGGAAATCGAAATTGGCGGAGGACAGGAGGCGGAGTGACGGAAGAGTGGGCCTCGGGGTCATGAATGTGGCGGATCGATTGCGCATGCATTACGGGGCCGGTTACGGCATGTTCATATGCAGCGATCCGGGCCGGGGAACGAAGATTCAATGCTTGATTCCGAAACGGGAGGGTGATTCGAATGATGATTCGCGCTTTAATAGTTGACGACGAGCCGTTAATTGTGGATACGCTGTCGAACGCGATTCCGTGGAACCGGCATGCGATCGAACTGGTCGGTTCGGCGGACAACGGGGTATCCGCCCTGGAGATGGTGAAGGAGTACGAGCCGGATCTGATCCTGTGCGATATCCGGATGCCGAAGCTGGACGGGCTTGCGTTTCTGCAGCAGTTGAATGAGATGGGAAACCGAAGCAGTGTCATTATGCTCACCGGGTTCGCCGAATTCGAATACGCCAGGCAGGCGATGCAATTCGGCGCGAAGGACTTGATTCTCAAGCCGATCAATTATATCGAATTGGATCAAGTGGTCGAACGGATGGGAGCGCAAATCAGGGAACATAAACTGGACGACCGGCGGAAACGGCATCAGTTCAACCATATGAAACATTTGCTGTACGAAAAGATGATTACCGATATTTTGTTCGACTATACGAAGCTGGCCGCGCAACCGTTCTATTCCGAATTCGAATTTGATGTGGAAGGGACAAACTGCGTCTTTTTCCTGGCCGATTTGGAGCGCTATGCTTATAATGCTCATCGTTGGAACGAGAACGAGCGCAAACTGCATAATTTTGCCGTGCGAAACGTGCTTCAGGACGCGCTGCAGCCGTACCGCCTCGACTACTCGGTATTGCAGACACGGGAGGGGGAGTGGTGCGTGCTCATTCGCCGGCCCGTCTCGGAAAAGCCGTTCGATATGGAAGAGGCTGTGCGGTGGGCGGAACAAATGGCGCAAGCGGTGCTCGATCATACGAAGCTGGCGATTCATATCGGCGTATTTCCCGAATATGTCCCTGTGGCGGAATTGGCGCAGGCGTACAAAAGGCTACAGAGGGAAGTGCAATTCTCGGGCGAACGGCAACGGGTCGTCGCGCTTGGATCGGATCGGCAGGAAGAAACCGCGAGCTTGTCGTTCTGGGAACGGGTCGAAGAGATCGTCGCCGGCTTGAAGCGATGCGATACGCGGCGAATGCGGGAGGCGCATCGTTCGCTCATTCATGAGTTGAAGAGCGTCTCCCCTTTGAAATTGGAGAAAATCCTTCACTTTCTCGTGCTCCATTTATTGCGGGAGTTGAAAGAAATTAAGAAGATCGGGGAAGCGGAAGAGCGGGACGTCTGGGTGCGGCTGGAGCAATACGCCAGCGCGAAGGATCTGATCGCCGTTTTGAATCAGATGATCGAGGATGCCGTGATCGAAGCGGGCAACAATCGCTCGAACGAATCGCTGATGGATATGGCCAAGGATTATATCGCGAAGCATGCATCCAGCGATCTGGGCGTCGAGGAAGTGGCCGATTACTTGGGCTTGAGCTCCAGCCATTTCAGCGTATTGTTCAAGCAGCATGTCGGCGAAACCTTCGTCGAGCATTTAACTCGGCTGCGGATCGATTGGGCCAAGTCGATGCTGGTGAACAGCGGCCAGAGCATCTCGAATATCGGCAAGACGGTCGGCTATCTCGACCGCCGTTATTTCAACAAGGTATTCGCCAAATGCGAGGGCGTGACGCCGGCCGAATACCGGGCCCGTTCGGTGTTACGCTCCCGATAAGATTTCTACTATTCCCTAGTTCTATATGCTAACATTATGACGAATATGTATACGGCATGTTGCGAAGCGAATTCGACCGTACGCTGCCGGAATATCTCCGGCAAGGTTTTGATCAAGTGTGATGTGGCTGCCCAACGGACCTTTCGTCGAGAAAAACCTGCAATTGTGCGCAATTGTGCAGCCTTTCAACCGTTTTAATCGATTGCTCCAGCAATGCCTGCGAAAATACAGCGAAAATACATCTTTTTTCCCGTCTCGGTAGGGGATGGGGTGGTTTGATGCGGAATTCCTGTATACTCGCTGGCTTTTTTCGTAACATCTTGTTTCGTTGAGAAATAACTGTATTTTTGCAGTAAGCTGCGTTCGTCACAGGGGATTGGTGGCTATATTGGTTCTTGTCTAATAAGTTCGTTCAATTTTGCCGCCCATTTTTGCTCCTGATTTGCCGCTCCTGGTATCCTCTGTTTCCCGCTTCTGTCGAAATCCCTTTCGCTCAGGATCTCAGGATCTCAAGTGATATGGCGTTTAGAGAATTAGCATCGTGAGTTACAGATATAGATGTAGCGGATTGACATCATATTGTGCGTTCGTTACGGGATTGAATTGAAAAAAACGGTCAAAGCACAACTGCACCATTTTCCCAAAAGTGCCAAGTCATAGGGTGCGGCGGCTTTATCATGAGGCGTAATGTCATCAACGGCAACTCCGACAGTTTGCGGGCAAATCATCGTTCAGGAACACGCAGCGATCCAATCGCGCCCCGTTCGAAGGAACCGGCTTTCTGAATGAAGGGGATTTCTACAGAAGGCCGGGAAAAATGCTTCATCGGCTGAAAAGTAATGAGCGCATAATGCAACAATGATGCACCGGAACGGGAGAGAACGAGATTCGGAGGGTTTGCATCCGAGGAAGGTTGTGAAATCAGGCACAACACACAATTGGAAAAATAATCATTGACAAAGTTTGACAAGATGTGATTCAATTCAATTAATTAATAAAGTTTATTAATTTACGAAGCGGGGTGAGGACATGCAGAAGATGATTGGCCAACCTGGCATTTTAAAAAAAGTGAATGCGCATATGATCAAGCAAATCATCACGGTACACGGCCCGATTTCCAAGCCGGAAATTGCCAAATTGACAAAGCTTAGTTTGCCTACCGTCAATAAAATCGTGGAAGTTCTTGTACAGGAGGATCAGATCGTTGCGGCGGGCTTGGAAGGTTCCAGCAGCGGACGCAAAGCGCAGTTGTACAAGATTAACGCCAATCAAGGCTACGTTGCGGCGATCTACGTGAAGGACAACTTTTATATTTGCGGCATTTCGACGTTTACCGGAGAGATCATCGAACGGAATACATATGTTTTCGACGAAAAGCAAGCGATTTCAAGGTTCGAGGATTTGCTACGCGTCATTGATTTGCTGACGGAGAAGATCGGCCGGGACAAACTGAAGGCCATCGGCATCGGCGTGCCGGGTGCGGTAGACGTGAATGATACCGTCTATAGCATTCCGACAATTCCGGAATGGGAATCGTTCCCGATGCGGGAGGAAATCGAGAAGCGATACGAGATCCCGGTATTTGTCGAAAACGATATTAATTTGACGACGGTGGGGTATTTTAACGCCGGTTTGGAAGGCCGCGGCGAGAATATGATGTATATCTATCTCGGCCAAGGGATCGGCGCCGGATTGATTATCCATAAGAAGCTGTACAAGGGTATGAGCAATTTCGCGGGAGAATTGAGTTATATGGTCGTTGACGGTTTCGATTCGAATACGCCGCATGAGTGGAGATCGAAAGGGCTGCTGGAGCGCCAATTGGATCAAGCGGGCCGCAATCGGGACAAAGTGGCGAACATTATTTTCAAAATGTGCATGAATGTCGTCAGCATCGTCAATCCCGAATGTATCGTATTGACTGGGGCGTTAGCAAACGAAGAAATCGTGCGCTCTGTCGAAAAGGCTCTCTCCGATTCGCTTCATCAATGGAATATGCCGCAACTGGTGTATTTGCAAAATCCCGATCCTTACAGCATTCAAGGTATCGTCAGCATGTGTCTCTCCCATATCGATTCGCAAATCCAGTTAGTGAACCGTCAAGGCATCTAGAACATGAAGGCGAATTGATGCGTTAGAGGACAAAACGCCCGCTGAGTGAAGTCGCACCATACCTGAGACATCGGAATTGAAGGGAGTTTCGAAGCATGTACTTGAAGAAATTGCAGGAACGCAACAAAGCCTTGATCGACGCAGCCATAAAGCTCCATGCGGAGGGCGCGCTCGAAGCGAATACTTACGTGATCGACGTGCAGGCGCTGCGCCGCAATGCGGAAATTATTCGCGCGGAAGCGGACAAGCACGGCATTACCTTGTACGGAATGACCAAGCAAATCGGGTATAACCCTGTCGCTCACCGCACCATCATGGAAGCGGGAATCGGCAAGTTCGTGAGCGTCGATTGGCTTGGCGCGCGGCTCATGCGCGAGCAAGGAGTGCCGGTCGGACACGTCGGCCATCTCGTGCAAGCCCCGCAATCCGTCGCGGAAGAGCTGGTCGCGTTAGGCCCGGAAGCGTTCACCGTGTTCAGTCTGCGCAAGGCGGCGTCCGTGGCCGAGGCGGCCGCAAAGCTCGGCGTCGAACAGAATGTGCTGCTGCGCGTGTATAAAGAAGGCGATCGCTTCTATCCCGGACATGAAGGCGGCTTCCAACTGAAGGATGTTGTCGATGCCGCCCGTGAAATATCGAAGCTGAAGGGCGTTCGAGTCATTGGAACGACCGCGTTTCCATCGCTGCTATATAACGAAGAAGCCGGCACGGTGCTGCCGACGCCGAATTTTCAAACGGCGGTCGATGCGGCGGCGCGATTGCGCAAGGAGCTCGGCATCGATATCCGTCAGATTAATACGCCAGGCAGCACATCGTCGGCCGTTATCGGCAAAATTGCCGAGCACGGCGGCACGCATGCCGAGCCGGGACACGGCTTGACCGGCTCGACGCCGATCAGCTTCGATACGGATATTCCCGAAACGCCCGCGATGCTGTATCTCTCGGAAATATCCCACGAATACGGCGGCAACGGCCACATGTTCGGGGGCGGTCTATATGTTGACCGCGTGCGCGGCCGTTACACGTTGTCTGCATTGGTCGGCGCTTCGTTGGACACGCGCGAGGTCGAACTGATCCCGGACGACGGCATCGATTACTACGGCTATGTGCGCGGCGCGAAGGAAGGCGAGCCGGTCATTCTGGGCTTCCGCGCGCAAATCTTCGTGACGCGCGGACAAGTGGCCGCGATCGACGGCGTGCAGGAAGGGAAGCCGCGCGTGATCGGCTATCACGATGCCATGGGGCGTCCGGTGCAACGCGGAGTATAACACGAAACAAGCAAGCACTCATAATTTAAGTTCGCACAATACATGGGAGGTCAAACAGAATGAAACAAAAGTGGATGACAGGATTGGGTTTGATTTTGGCGTTAGCGATGATGTTGGCTGCATGCGGCAATCAGGGAGCCGCGCCGCAAGGGAACGACGGGAAGCCGAACGCTGCGCTTGAGGCGGCTGCTCCGATCGCATTAGAGAAAGATGCCGACGGCGACGCCGAAATTATGAGCACGGGGCCGCATGGGGAAGCGGCGGTAGCAGCAACAACGCTCGAGTTGACGGCCGAGGAAGTCGAGAAGCTGCGCGAAGGCAACTATAAAGCGGCCATCGTGCTGCATTATGCCGGCAACGACTGGTCGACGGCCCAATTGGACGGATTGAAGACGACATTCGGCAAGATGGGAATCGAAGTGATTGCCGAGACCGATGCGCAGTTTAAATCGGAAAAGCAAGTTTCGGACATTGAAACGGTCATGGCGAGAAAGCCGGATGTAATTATCGGCCTGCCGGTCGACCCGGTATCTACGGCGGGGGCTTTCAAGAAAGCGGCCGAAGCCGGCGCGAAAATCGTATTCATGGATAATGTCGCGGACGGCTTGGAGCACGGCACCCACTACGCCAGCGTCGTTTCTGCGGATAATTACGGCAACGGCGTCAAGGCGGCGGACATTCTGGCCGAGAAGTTGGGCGGCAAAGGCAAGATCGGCGTCATTTATCACGATGCGGATTTCTTCGTCACCAAGCAGCGGGTCGAAGCGTTCGAGCAAACGATGAAGGAGAAGTATCCGGAGATTGAAATCGCCGCTCGCGGCGGAATCGTGGAGCCAAGCGACGGGGAGAAAGTGGCGTCTGCCTTGTTGACGAAGCATCCCGATCTGGACGGCATGTTCGTTGTCTGGGACGTTCCGGCCGAAGGAGCGCTCGCTGCCGTGCGCACAGCCGGTAAAAAAGATCTGGTTATTACAACGAGCGACTTAGGAACGAATGTGGCATTGGAAATCGCGAAAGACGGCATTGTCAAAGGGCTTGGCTCCGAGCGCCCTTACGATCAGGGCGTGGCGGAAGCCATTCTGGCCGGTTATGCGCTGCTCGGCAAAGAAACGCCGTCCTATGTAGTCGTTCCTCCGCTGGGCGTGACGAAAGACAATGTGCTTGAAGGCTGGAAATCGGTCTATCGTCAAGAAGCGCCCGATTTAATCAAGAACGCGCTGAAATAAAACGGCATTGCCTGATGCAAGAGAAGCCGCCGCCGCAGGGGGCGGTTTTCGCTTCATAGGCGGAGGAGGGAGAACACGATGACGAAAGCCGTTTTGCAGATGAACGGCATTTCCAAAGCGTTTAACGGCGTGGAAGTGCTGAAACAGGTCGATTTCTCGGTCGACCGGGGGGAAGTGCATGCGCTGGTTGGCGGCAACGGTGCGGGCAAATCGACGTTAATGAAAATTTTGACCGGTGTGTATGTGGGAGATTCGGGAGAAATCCGCATCGACGGAAAGCCTGTACATATTAACGAAATGAACGATGCTCGCCGAAACGGCATCTCGATGATTTTTCAGGAATTCAGCCTGATCCCGACCCTGACGGTAGCGCAAAACATTTTCATGGGCAGGGAGCCGCGGACGTCCCTCGGTTTTATCGACGACAAAGCTTGTGCGAACCTCGCGCGGGAATTGCTGGCGGAACTTCGGGTTGATGTCGATCCCAACGCAACGGTGGAAAGTCTGGGCGTCGGTTACTGGCAGATGACGGAAATTGCCAAGGCGATTTCGCAGGATACGAAAATATTAATTATGGACGAACCGACCTCGTCTCTCACGACGAAAGAAACCGAAGTGCTGTTTGACCTCATGGATCGCCTGAAGAAGAAAGGCATTTCGATTATTTATATTTCTCACCGAATGGACGAAATTTTGCATGTTTGCGACCGGGCGACGGTATTGCGCGACGGCAAAAACGTCATTACCGCGCCGTGTGCGGAATTGACCATGGATGAACTGGTAGGGCATATTATCGGCGGAAATATGAAGAACGCCTTCGATTGGAAAGAAAGGGCCGGTACGCCCGGCGACAAAGCGGTATTGCAAGTAAAGGACTTATATATCGGCAACCGTGTGAACGGAGTGTCGTTCGATCTGCGCGAGGGCGAAGTGCTCGGATTCGCCGGTCTGATGGGAAGCGGGCGGACGGAAACGATGCGCGGATTGTTCGGGATCGATCCGATCGATCGCGGCGAAATGATCGTCGGGGGCAAAAAAATAACGCTCAAATCGCCGCGCGACGCGATCAAGGCGGGCTTGGCGCTCGTGCCGGAAGACCGCAGGGTGCAAGGCTTGATACTCGAGCATAGCGTGAAGGACAACATGCTGCTTCCGATATTGTCGAAGCTGTTAAAGGGGCTTTTCATCGACGATAAGCGGGGCAAAGAGATTGCGGAGAAATATGTGGATGAATTGAGCATCAAGACCGACGACATCTATAAATCTTCCCATCTGTTGTCGGGCGGCAATCAGCAGAAAATCATTTTGGCCAAATGGCTGGCGAACGATCCGCAAATCTTCATCTTGGACGAGCCTACCATCGGGGTAGATATCGGGGCGAAATCGGAGATCATCGAAATGATTCGGCGATTGGCCGATAGCGGCAAATCGATTATCGTCGTATCGTCGGAGCTTGCGGAATTGAATGCGGTATGCGATCGAGTGCTAGTGATGAAGGACGGCGCGATCTCACAGGAATTGCTGCGCAAAGATCTAACTTCAGAGGAGGTATTGGAACATGCAGTCCAAAGTTAATTCAGCCGCCGCCGGAGCGAAACGGGCGTTCGATTGGCGGAAATACATCGTTTATATCGCCTTCGCCGCCGTATTTATCATTTTTTCGGTCACCTTGCACGACCAAGGATTTTTATCGAGCATGAATCTGATGAATATTATTCGGCAGACGGCGATGATATCGATTATGGCGGTAGCGATGACATTCGTTATTTCCGCGGCGGAAATCGATCTTTCGGTCGGCTCGACGGTGGCGTTGGCATCGTTAACGACGGCGCTTACGCTCGACGCCGGATACAGCCTAATCGTGGCGGTTCTCGTGGGCCTGGCGACGGGAGCGGCAGTCGGTTTCGTCAACGGGATCTTGGTGACCCGTGTCGCGATTCCTTCGTTTCTCGTCACGCTCGGCATGATGGGAATCGGACGCGGCTTGGCCATGTGGATCACCAATACGGCGCCGGTGCCGATCTTGAACGATCAATACAATTTTCTGTTCGGATCCGGGGATATCGGCCCGATTCCGCTTCTATTGATTTGGACGATTCTGGTTGTCATCGGCGGCCATATTCTGTTGCGCAAAACGAAATTCGGACGTGAAACGCTGGCGACGGGCGGCAATCAGAACGCGGCCCGATTCACAGGGGTCAATACCGCCAAAATCAAGCTGCTTGTGTTCATCGGCAGCGGAATGATGGCAGGTTTGGCGGGGATGCTGTATGCGGGACGCATGCAATCCGGACGCTTTACGTTCGGCGAGGGCGACGAATTGTCGGTCATCGCAGCGGTCATCTTGGGCGGTACAAGTTTGTTCGGCGGTGTAGGAACGGTGATCGGTACGGTCATCGGTTCCTTGATGATCGGCATGATCAATAACGGATTAATTATTATGGGCCTCGATGTCAGTCAGCAGATGGTCATTAAAGGGCTAATTATTATACTGGCAGTGGCGTTTGGCCGTAAAACGATGAAGAGATAAGGCCAATCGCTTGCGGATAGGAGATACATACTATGTTTCGCGGAAAAATCGTAGTAAAGTCGGTTACGTTTTTGTCGTTGTTGTTAGTTATTTTAGTAGCAATTTTCATCTTCGCGGCGAGTCAGCGGGAGTCGAAAATTTATTACGAGCAATTGCAAACGGAATTTAAAGTGATTGCCAACCTGTTCGAGCATCAGAGCGATCTGATTGAAAGGGCGAGAGCGCGAATCGACGCGCAGGCCGATTGGAGTACGGACCCGGACGCCCGGGCGTTGAAGGCGTACTTGGATCGGATTGTCGGCGAGGGGAAAGTTGTCAACAGTTTCGTATATTACCCCGATACGTTCGAGAAGAACGGCAAAATGCACGTTCGCTTCTTGCAAGCCAACGATGATGTGGAGAAGATGGGTTTTGTCCCGCAAACGGAATATGAATTGCCCGATGAATTCGTGGAGGCTTTCGGACAGATTGAGAAAACAGGCATCGGCTCGACGGGATTGTACAAAGACGAGTACGGAGCGTGGTTGACCATACTGGCTCCGCTTCATGACGCCGGCGGGAAGCGTATCGCTTATTTGGGCATCGATTTCCTCTTGGACGAGATCGTAGCGGATCTTAACGCTTCGTTCTGGTCATTGACGCTCATCGGCGTCATCGCCGGCGGCATATGCATCATACTCATCGGCGCGCTGATCCGCTTTACGCTGCGCGGCGTTCTGGCGTTGAACCGCACGACCATGCAGGCTGCCGAGGGCGATCTGACGGTGGAAATTCCAAGTGCGGGACGCGACGAAATCGGCAAGTTGGCGGAAAATTTCAAACGCATGATTGAGAACATTCGCGCGATTATCATCAACGTGCAAGATACGGTCCATAAAGTAACCAATTCTTCGGAGACGTTGCAGGAAGCTGCCGGCGGTTCGGCGGCGGCGACGGACGAGTTGGTCGGTTCGTTAAAATCATTGGCGGTCGGTGCGGAGGGCCAAACGGTGAGCGCGCAGGAAAGCGAACGAGTCATGGAAGAAATGGCGATCGGCATTCAGAGAATTGCGGAAGCGGCTTCCATCGTAGCGGAACTATCGACTGCGGTAGCGAAGGAAGCGGAGCAGGGAGCGGTCATCGTCGCCGAGGCGACGGGTCAAATGGAGCAAATCAATGAAACCGCCGGGGAAACGGTCACGGCGATGAAAGACCTGCAAATGCATTCGGACGAGATCGCCCAGGCGGTTACGGCGATCGGCGGGATCGCCACGCAGACGAATTTGCTGGCGCTTAACGCCAGCATCGAAGCGGCGCGCGCGGGCGAGCACGGCAAAGGATTCGCCGTCGTAGCGGAGGAAATCCGGAAGCTCGCGAACCAGTCGAAGCTCGCGTCCGAGAAAATCGTCGAAATGCTGGAACATATACGACGTTATACGGACAGAGCCGTAGCAACGACGGACGCCGCCGTGCGCGAAGTGAAGCGGGGCACGGAAACGACGGGCGCAGCCAGCGAGACTTTCGGACGAATCGTGGCTTCGATCCGTCATGTGGCGGACCAAGCGCAGGAAGTGTCGGCGGCTACGGAACAAATGTCCGCCAGCTCCGAAGAAGTTGCGGCCTCGATTGCCGAATCGGCGCGAATTGCCAATGAGGCGTCGCAACTCGTTCGTACGGCATCGAGCGCTTCCGAGCGGCAGTTGGCCGCGATGAAGGAAATATCCGCCCTGGCGTTGGATCTCCGCGACGCAGCTCAAACGGCCAAGCGGGATGCGGACAAGTTCAAGACGGCAGCCTCAGCGAGACAAGACTAAAACAACGGCTGCGCGGCAAGCTTGCCGGATAGCGCGCCTTTTGTGGCAGGAGAGGATTATGTAATGAAAGCATACATTGCATTGGATATCGGAGGCACCTTCGTGAAATACGGACTGGTGACGGAGCAAGGGGAGGTACTCGTAAGCGACCGAATGCCGACGAACCCGGAAGAGGGCCGGGAGCGGCTGGTCGCAAGGCTGGTCGAGACGGCGGAGCGTCTTCGCGGCGCGGCAGAGGGGCTTCACGTTGCGGGTATCGGCGTCAGTACGGCGGGCATCGTCGATTCGTCGACCGGTGAAGTGGTCGGCGGCGTGGAGAATATACCGCACTGGAAGCATGTCCAAGTGAAGCGCGAGTTGGAGAGCCGCACCGGCCTGGAAACGAAGGTCGTCAACGACGTGAACGCCATGGCGTTAGGCGAAGCGTGGATGGGAGCGGGCCGGGGCGAGAAGACGTTTGTCTGCATTGCGCTTGGGACGGGAGTCGGCGGCGCGATTGTCATCGATTCGAAGCTGTACGAAGGCGCTCGGTTCCGTGCGGCGGAGATCGGTTATATGCGGACGAACGCGTCGCAGACCGATTGTTACGAGCGGCGCGCGGCGACGTCGGCGCTCGTCCGGCGGGCGCGCGAGCTTCTGCCGGCCGGAGCGGCGGCGCCCCGGGAGCTTGACGGCAAGGCGATCTTTCAACAAGCTCTGGCGGGCGACGCCTATTACGGGGAGTCATTGAACGCTTGGTTGGACGATGTCGCCCAGGGAATCGCGGATGTCATCTGCATGCTCGATCCCGGATTGATTATCGTAGGCGGCGGGGTGTCGGAGCAAAAGACGTTTCTGACCGAACGCCTTGCCGCGATCGTCGAGCGGTATTTGCCGGAGGATTTGCGCGGGGGCACCGCCATCGTGCCGGCGGTCTGCGGCAACAAGGCGGGGATGCTCGGCGCCGTCAGCTTATTTGTCAACGAACGCGCAGGCGCGGAGGAATGAACATAATGATGGAATCGAGCGGATCGGTTCCGCCAAATCTCTATCCTATCGGGATAGGGATTTTTTTTCGGCTTCGGGAAATTGCTGTCTGGACCGTATGTCCGCAACTGTCCGAAATCGGGCGGTTTGTCACAATTACCGCGAACTTGGGAGCGGGGCAATTGAGAACCGAGAAGCTTGAACGAATAGCAACGTCCCTTTTCCGGGCTTTTGTCGAAATCCCCTTCGTTCAGAAAACGATAAGTAAAAATAATAGAACAAAAGTAAGATGCGGCGGATTTCATCCCGCACAGGATGTCTTTATACTGGGAATAGATTTACACCGAATAGCAGAGGGGGAACTTGAGTTGAGAAAAATAGGGCAATGGACGCTCGCCATATGTTTGATTGCGGCCCTGTTGACGGGATGCGCATCGGGCAAAGGGAACGGCGGCGAAGCAACCGGCGGCGCCGCGCCGGAGAAGAAGCAGTCCCTGGTCATCTGGACGCTGCAGCAAGCGGATGTCAATATTCAAGAGGCGCAGGAAAATGCGGCCAAATCGTTCGAGGAAAAGTTCAACGCGGAAGTGCAAATTACGGCATTCCCGTACGATCAGTTAAAGAGCAAGCTTCTGCCTGCCGTCGCGGGCGATGAAGGTCCCGACGTGCTGTTGTTGGATCAAATCTGGATCGCCCAATATGCGGCAGCCAATTATATTGTGCCATTGGGCGATTATTTGAACGGTTCGAGCATCAAAGCCGAAGATTATTTCGACGGGGCTTGGGGCGCCGGCTCTTATCAAAATAAAGTGTATGCGATTCCATTCGACGTAGGCGTCTGGGGAGTCCTTTACTACAACAAAGATATGTTCAAGGCCGCCGGCCTCGATCCCGAGAAGCCTCCGGTTACATGGGACGAGTTTCTGCAATATGGAGAGAAGTTGACGAAAGACGGCAAGTACGGCACGTCCAACTGGGCGGGAAGCAGCGAATCCGTGCAATGTCTCGTGGATGCGTTCACGGTGGCCGCCGGCGGAAAGCTGCTTGACGAATCCGGCAAGAAGATTCTGATCAACGAAGAGCCGGGCGTGAAGGCGCTGCAATTCTGGGCGGACATGAACAAGATCAGCCCTCCCGGAAGCGTAGGGAAGAACGAAGAGGATGCCATGACGTTGTTCACGAGCGGGCAAACGGCGATGACCATATACGGAGAATGGGGACAGGACACGATCAAGACGAGAGCTCCGAATATGAACTACGGGGTTGCGAATTTGCCGAAGCCTGAGGGCGGCGAATCGATCGGCACCTTCGGCGGGTTCAACCTGGCGATTAACGCGAACTCGAAAAATAAAGAATTGGCATGGGAATTCATTCAATATTCGACCAATCATGAAAACCAGAAGAACATTACGATGCTGACGCCGGCGCATAAGCAAGCGGCCAAAGAATATTTGGAAGAGAAGCGGCAATTCCCGGATGTCATCTATCAACAATTGACGACGGCCACCTACCGTCCGAATGTCGCCAACTATCCGGCCATCGCCGATCTGCAGCTGCAAGCGACGCAGAAAGTAATGATCGGCGAGATGAGCGCGAAGGACGCTTTGCAGGAAGCCGCGGACAAAATTAACGCGCTTCTGAACAAATAATCGACACAGCGAAGGCGCTGCCATGGATCGCCAATCGTTTGGCGCAGCGCCTTCTTCATATTTAAGGGAACTGACGGGAGTGAGACATACATGAAGACACGCTCGAATTTGTTCGGCTACCTGTTCATTGGACCATCGATATTCCTGCTCGTCGTACTATTGTTTATTCCTTTGCTCTATTCGCTTCACATCTCGCTGCAGGATACGGATCTGACGCATGGAGCGCCGAAATGGATCGGCTTATCCGGTTATGTGGATTCATGGAAGAACGGGGAGCTTTGGAGAGTAGGGAAGCAATCGGTCGTTTGGACTGTGTGCGTTGCTTTCTTTCAGGTCGTGATCGGGCTGTTGGCTGCGCTATTGCTGAACCGCAAATTTCCGCTCCGATGGCTTGTGCGGGGGCTTGTGCTGCTGCCTTGGGTATTGCCCGGCGTCATCGCCGCGCTGACTTGGAGACTGGTGTACGACTCGCAATTCGGGTTTCTCAACTCGTTAATCGCCAAGCTGGGATTCGGCATGCATGCGACGGATTGGCTCGGCACGCCGGGGCTCGCGATGTTCTCCGTCATTCTGGCCGCCATCTGGAAAGGCTTTCCGTTCGCCATGCTGATGTTGCTGGCGGCGCTGCAAAGCGTTCCGCAAGATCAATACGAAGCGGCGAAAATCGACGGAGCGGACGGGTGGAAGCAGTTCGTTCACGTCACGCTGCCGTCGATATCCGGCGTGCTCAAGACGGTCGTGCTGCTCGTCTCGATCTGGACGTTCAATTATTTCGAGATGATCTACGTCTTGACCGGGGGCGGGCCGATTCGATCGACGCATATCGCGCCTACCTACATCTACGAGCTTAGCTTCGGCCACTTTAATTTCGGGGAAGCTTCGCGGGTATCGGTCATCAGCTTCCTGTTTATCTTTTTGATCAGCCTTATTCTCATTCGGCAAATGCATAAGAACGAAAGAAATTGAGGGATGTTGATATGATAATAAAGCGCCTGGGATCTCGGATTTTGTTCGCGGGAGGAATATTGCTGCTGCTCTTTTTCTCCCTGTTTCCGTTTATGCAAATGCTGTCGACTTCGCTGAAGCCTGCCGACCAATTGTTCGCCGTACCGCCGGTCTGGATTCCCGAGCAAGTGACGTTTGACAATTTTGCGGCCGCTTGGCAGCATCAGCAATTCGCCCATTATTTTATAAACAGTTTATTCGTATCCGTCGTCACCTGCGTTCTCGTCATCGTCGTGTCGGTGCTGGCCGCATACGGCTTCACCCGGCTGGAGTTTGCAGGCAGGAAATTTTTCCTGAACGTCATTCTGGTCAGCCAAATGTTCTGCATTAGCGCGATTGTCATTCCGCTATACAAAATCGTAAGCTCGCTGGGGCTGCTCAATACGTTTCCCGGATTGATTCTGGCGTATATGGCTTTCACGGTACCCGTGGCGGTATGGCTGCTGCGCAGCTTCATGCTTCATATTCCGGTCGATCTGGAAGAGTCGGCCATGATGGAAGGGGCGTCCAAACTGCAGGCGTTCGTCAAAGTCGTTGTGCCGCTGCTCCGTCCCGGCATCGGGGCGACAGCCGCTTACGTGTTCCTGCTCACATGGCAGGAGTTCCTGTTCTCGCTAGTTTTCATGACCGAACCTTCCAAACGGACGCTGCCGATCGGCATTATGGATTTCAAAGGGCAATACGAAACGAATTGGGGAACCATGATGGCCGCTTCCATCGTCATCTCGATTCCGGTCTTTATTCTGTTCCTCATTATTCAACGCCAACTGATCTCGGGATTGACAGAAGGGGCTACGAAAGGTTAAATAGACTCAGTAAACGCGCAAACAAAGGAGAGTACGGACGCATGAACATACACAGTTTGCGTTTCAAGCTGATCGTTTATTTCCTGATTCTGATCTGTCTGCCCCTGGGCGTCGTTTCCTTTTTCGCTTATCAAAGTTCCACCGCCATCATTGAAGATAAAGTAAGCGAGTCGGTCGCAACCAACTTGCGCATGCTGGAGGAAAGCGTCGAATCGGTTCTAAGGGAGTCGCGGTATAGCGTGACTCCGTTTCTCATTAATATTCCATACCGCCAATTTCTGCAAAAAGAGATCGATTTGACCGATTACGGCGATCTTTCCCGGATCAATCAAATTATGAGCGAAATGAATTCGATTCAGAATTCCGCCCGCAATATTTATTCGATCAGGCTGTACAACAGCCGCAACCGAATGCTGCTTACCTCGGAGAAAACGATGTATTTTTACCCCAATAACGAGGTGCTGCATATCGAAGGGCTGCTGGCGCGCGGAGCGGCGTCTCCCCATTGGCATCTGGAAAATGAGGCCGGTTTCACGTACATGACCAGAAAGGCGAACTATATTACGTACCCGATCCGGCTCGATCCGACCGACGACGGTACGATTTTATTCGTTCATGTAAGCGAATACACGATATCCGATTATATTAAAAAAATCAATGCAAACGACAACGGGATGAAAATGCTGGTATTGACCAACGACGGCCAAAGCTTAAGCCATACCGAGGACGACGGCTTGCTTCCGCCTTTGCGGTTCGGCGAATCGCCTTCTTTTCTGAAAAACAGCAAGCTGATCGAAGAACAGGAGCAAGGCAGTTTTACCGAGAAGGTGGGCGGGGAAGACCTGCTGGTCGTATTCAATACTTCGCAAAGCACGGGCTTTAAATATTTGGCGTTCGTTCCCCGCGAAGACTGGAATCGGGAAGTCGTCAATTTGCGCAACGACATCGCACTCGTGGCCGCCATTGCGGTCGGTGCCATGCTGATCTTGTCCTTTCTGTTCATAGAACATATCTATCGTCCGATGTTCCGGTTGCTAAGCGCCATGAAACAGTTTGCCGTCAAGAAGGATTTCGGCTACCAGATCGAGGAGAAGCGGAAAGACGAGTTCGGGATTTTGTTCGAGGGCTTCAACCGCATGACGCAAAATTTGCAGCAGCTCGTGAAAAATCTATATGAAGAGAAGCTGCTGAAGCAGGAATTCGAGCTCCGGCTGATGCAATCCAAGATTAATCCTCATTTTTTGTACAATACGCTCAATTCGATTTATTCGATCGCCAAAATTCACGGGGTGCGGGAAGTGTCGGAGATGACGTACGCTTTGTCGCATTTTTTCCGGCATAGCCTGAAGGGAGACGATTGGATTACGGTCAAGGAAATGCTCGACCATATCCAATATTATTTGCGCATCCAGAAGATCCGATATCGCGATAAATTCGAGGTGACGATCGATGTGGAAGACGAATTGATGGAGATGCCGATCCTCAAGCTGCTGCTGCAGCCGCTGGTCGAGAACGCCATCATTCACGGCATCGAGATGAAGAAGGGCAAAGGAACGATCGAGGTTACCGGATACCGGACGGGCGACGATGTCGTATTCGCCGTCAGCGACGACGGACTCGGCATGACGGAGGAACGACTGGAGGAAGTGAGGAAGCATTTGGAGTCGGGCGTGCAGTCATCCGACGACATATTCGCGCTGACGAATGTCAATAACCGCATCAAACATTATTACGGCCAGCAATACGGATTGCAAATCTACAGCCAACCGGGCCAAGGCACAACGTTGGAAGTGATCTTGCCGCAACGTGGGGGAGGGAATCATGTATAGTCTCTTGATAGCCGAAGACGAAAGCTGGATGCGCGAAGTGCTTGTCAACGCCGATTATTGGAAGCATTGCGGGATTACCCGCATTTTCGAAGCGGGCAACGGAGAGGATGCGTACGGCATTTTGCAAACGGAGAAGGTCGATTTCCTGCTGTCGGATATCCGCATGCCGATCATGGACGGCCTGGAGCTATTGTCCCGCATTCAGGATACCCATCCCGAGACGATCAAAGTGATGCTGACCGGATTCGACGATTTCGAATATGTTCGCACCGCCATGCGTTTGGACGCCCACGATTATATGTTGAAGCCGGTTCATGACGAGGAAATGCTGCAATTATTCCTCCGGCTTGCCCGGCAGAAGAACGAACGGCAAGCGGAGAAGCTTAGGCGGGCCGCGGAAGAATCGAAATGGAACCACGGCAGGCAAATGCTGCGGGAGCAGTTGCTCGCAAGCTGGTTCTCGGGCAAGAAGACGGACGAGAACGGGATTCGGCAGCAGTGCCGGGAGCTCGGCATTCATTGGCAGGCGGACCGTTATGTCGTTATGCTGCTTGAAGCGGACCGGCTCCATGCGTTGCTGGAACGTTACAGCCGCCGCGATTTCAATCTGTTGTATTACGGCATCCGGAACATCGCGGAGGAATACGTGAAGGAAAGCGGCAGGCAATATTACCTGTTCGAACTGGACGAAAGGATCGTTATCTGGTGCGAGTCGACGGAACATGCGCAAGACATGGAAAGCATGCTGGAGCGGATAAGGGAGAGCGTGAAACGGTTTATTAAAGTATCCGTTTCGGTCGGCGTCAGCGGCAGGCACGAGTCGGAGAGCGAAGTGTTCCAGGCGTACATGGAAGCGTTGAATTCGCTCAAGATGAAAATGTATTACGGGAACGACCGCGCGACGTTCTACGAGAGCCTCATTCTTGAGGATCGCCGGAAGACGTTCGGACGGGACTTGCAGGTAAAGCTGTTCAATTGCATAACCGCGGGGCAGGTGGAAGAAACGGAAGCGCTGCTTGCGGAACTGTTCGGCGAAATCCGCCGCAACCCGGTCCCGGCACAGCAAATGGACGAGATGCTGCAGGCGATGGCGCATATGCTGCGGGAGAGCCGCGAGCGAGCGCCGGAGGCGGAGTCGGGCCATGCGTTCGACGAATGGCTGGCTAAAGCCCGCACATTCGATATGCTTGACGAGCTCCGGCAGTTCGTGACGGAAGCTTTTATGGCGGCGGCATCCGAAGGGGCCAAACAGAAGATGCAGCGCAAGAGCAAGCTGATTGTCGACGTGCTTCATTACTTGGAAGAGCACTATATGGAAGACATATCGCTGCAGAAGCTAGCGGAGCGTTTTTTCGTTAACGCCTCTTACTTGAGCCGGTTGTTCAAGGAAGAGGTCGGGGAAATTTTCACCAAGCATGTAATGCGGCTTCGCATCGAGCGCGCCTGCCGACTGCTGCGAACGACCCATATGAAGGTGTATGAAGTGAGCGAAGCGGTCGGATATCGGGACGTCAAGTATTTCAATAAAATTTTTAAGGATATTACCGGCATGACGCCTGCCGATCATCGCAGTTTGTCAAACACCTAAAAAGAATAGAAGAAAAGTAAAAACCGTCACGTTACGCGATCGGAGGGAACCCGCTATCATGATAGTATCGAATACTAACACGGATAGAAGGAGAGGTTCCGATTGACGCCTAACGTGATTTTTCAATTTCAAGGACAGGTTGCCGTCGTGACGGGAGGTTCCAAAGGGATCGGCGAAGCGGCGGTGCGCGGATTCGCGGCGGCGGGCGCGACGACGGTCATCGCCGATCTGGACGAGGCCCGCGGCCGGCTGCTGGAAAGCGAACTGCGCGGGGAAGGCACGGACGCGCATTTCATTCCCGTCGACGTCGGCAGCGACGAGCAGATGAAGCGGCTGATGGAGCAGGCGTTTTCCTTACGGGGCAGGCTCGACTTTCTATATAACAACGCCGGAGTGGCAATAGCCGGAGAGGCTGCGCTGACGAGCGATTCGGATTGGCAGAAGGTGTTGAACATCAATTTGGGCGGCGTATTTCGCGGGTGCAAATACGCGATCCCCTATATGCGGCGGCAAGGCAAAGGGGCGATCGTCAATTGCGCGTCGACCCAGGCGCTGAACGGCTTCGTCGGATGGGCGGCCTACAGCGCGTCCAAAGGCGGCATTCTCGCCTTCACGCGGCAGACGGCTGTGGAATACGCGAGGCAGGGCATTCGCATCAACGCCGTGGCGCCGGGCACGATTATGACGCCGATGAACGAGCGGATATTTGCGGAAGCGGAAGATCCCGACGCGCTGATCCGGCTCTGGAACGAAGCGCATCCGATCGGCAGATTCGGACAGCCCGAAGAGGTCGCGAATTTGGTCCTGTTTCTGTGCAGCGACGCCGCTTCGTTTATTACGGGCCAGACGTTCACGGCGGACGGCGGCCAGTCGGTCAGGGGCGAATAACGGCAAAGGAGGAGGACCAATGAGCATGAATCATTACGACTATATCAAGGTCGAGCAAGACGGAGGGGTCGCGACGCTCACGCTGCTGCGCGAGGCGAAGCTGAATGCGATGAACAGCGCCATGATGGCGGAGCTGACGGACTGCTTCCGCCGCATACACGAGCGAGCGGATGTGCGCGCCGCGATACTGACCGGATCCGGCAAGGCGTTCATGGCGGGGGCGGATATCGAGGAATACAGCGGATTCGACTTGGGCGCTTTCTTCGCGTTTCAGAACAAGGGGCGCGACATGTACCGGGCGATCGAGGAATGCGCGAAGCCGGTCATTGCCGCGGTCAACGGGTACGCGCTTGGCGGAGGGTTCGAATTGGCGCTCGCCTGCGATTTGATCGTCGCTTCGGAGAAAGCGAAGTTCGGGCTGCCGGAAGTGAAGCTGGGCCTTGTTCCGGGCGGAGGCGGCATTCAGAAGGCGCTCCGCGCCGTCGGCCCTTATGCGGCTAAGGAAATGCTCATGACGGGGAGATTTTTGTCCGCCGGGGAAGCCATGGAGCTGCGTATCGTCAATGAAGTGACGGAACCGGAGCGGTTGCTCCCTGCCGCCGCGTCGCTTGCGCAACAGATCGCGGAGAAAGCGCCGCTTGCCGTGCAAGCCTTGAAGAAGCTCGTGAACGAGGGGCGCGACGCCAGCCTGGAAACGGCCCAAGCTTACGACAGAAGCTATTTGGCGAGTCTTTTCTACAGCCGGGACGCGCAGGAGGGTATTGCCGCCTTCGTCGAGAAACGCGATCCGGTATTCACTGGCAAATAAATTGCTTGCGACGAGGTGGGACGATTATGCGATTTCGGGCTTACGAAGAAACCGGCGCTTCCGGCCGCGCCATCGTGCTTGCGGATACGGAGCATGACTCGCTTGCCGTCATTGCGCCGGATGTCGGCTTTAATATGATCCGCTGCCGCTTGGGAGGACATGAAACGATCGAAGGACCTCCGGACAGGCAGACGCTTGCGCTGCGCTCGTCCGAATTCGGGGTTCCCCTGTTATGGCCGCCGGGCCGCATCGCTCGCGGGGCGTTTGCGTTTCGCGGCAAGCCGTACGCGTATCCGGTGCATGAGGGAATCCATCATCTGCACGGCGAGATTCGCATGCGGCCATGGAACGTCGTATCGCTGGAGGCGGACCAAGAGGGGAGCGCCTCGGCGACGGCGGAGTTCCGTTTCGAGCGGACGGAAGCTTCGCCCGCTTATTACCCGCATTCCGTCGCGCTTCGCATGACTTGGCGCTTGTGCGGCAAGCGGGTCTTCGGAACGATCGAGGCGGCCAACGAGGGCGAGGAGGAAGTTCCGTTCGGTTTCGGCCTGCATCCGTATTTCGCGTTTCGCGGTGCGGCGGAGGAAGTTGCGTTCAAGGCGGATGCCGCGTTGCAGTATTTCGCCGACGCGGACGGAGTCTGTCGCCGGATGCCCGTTCGTACCGGCTTATGCGAAGAGATGGGTGAAGAGTTGACGTTGGATCGGCTGCCGAAAGATGTAGATCATTTCGTGTTCAGGATGAAAGAAGACGCAAGACATTGCGAGATCTTCCGCAAAGAGGATAACTTGCGGATCCGGTTCGACTACGATCGCGGATTTCCTTATCTCATCGTCTTCAAACCGGCTTGGATGAACGCGTTGTCGCTTGAACCTTGGAGCTGCATCTCGGATGCGAATAATTCGCCCCTGCCGCCGAAATGGACGGGGGCGGCGGGGCTTCAAGCGGGAGAACGGCGCCGGATGGAATGGTCGTGGCAGGCGGAATCGATGGAAGGAGAAGCTCGAAGCGAGCAAGAAGCGAGCAAGGAGCAAACAAGGAGTAAGCAAGGAGCAAGGCTTCCCTCCGCAGAAGGCTCCCGATATGCAAGATGAAAGGATGGAAGACATGGAGAAGGCACTCAAAGGCATTAAAGTTCTGGATTTTACCCATTTGCTGCAAGGCCCTTTCGCGACGCAAATGCTCGGCGATCTGGGAGCGGACGTCATCAAAGTCGAACGGAAAGGAAGCGGCGATAGCTACCGCGCATGGTCTTTCCTGAAATATTGGGTGGGGGGAACGGAGTCGCCTTGTTTTCTGGCGTTCAACCGGAACAAGCGCTCTCTCGCGCTCGACTTGAAGTCGCAGGAAGCGAAGGACGTCATTTATAGGCTGGTACGGGAATGCGATTTCGTCATCGAAAATTTCCGGCCGGGCGTGATGGAGAAGCTGGGATTCGGCTATGAGGATTTCAAGAAAATCAATCCCCGCATCATTTACTGTTCCAGCACCGGTTACGGGCAGGACGGACCGTACGCGGAGCGGCCGGGCCAAGATCTGATGATTCAATGCCTTAGCGGTCTGACAACGCTGACCGGTCGCAAAGATGCCGATCCGACGCCGCTCGGGACGGGCATCGCCGATCAGTTGGGCGCCTACAATATCGTATACGGATTGCTATCCGCCCTCTATTATCGGGAGCGGACAGGCAAAGGGCAGAAGATCGATATCAATCTGTTCCAATGCTTGCTTACCCATCAGCTTCAAGAATTCGCGGTAACGCTCAATTCGGGACGGTTGTTCGAACGCCCGCTGTCGGGAATCGCCCACCCGGGACAGTCGGCGCCGTTCGGCATATACCGGACTTCGGACGGCTATGTATGCATCTCGGTCAACCCGATTCCGATACTGGCGGAAGTGTTGGAAGACGAAGGGCTGAACGAATATAACGATCCCGACACGCTGTACGATAAACGGGACGAGGTGTTCTACCGCATTCAAGCGAGCGTGGTGAAACGGCCAACCGCCTATTGGGTCGAGAAAATGCTGGAACGCGATATGTGGGTATCCGAAGTCAAGAACCATCTGGAAGTCGAACAGGATCCGCAAGCCGTTCATTTGCAGGCGTTTACGAGCTATCAACATCCTACCGCGGGCGAGGTGAAGACGGTCAATATCCCGGTCAAATTCAGCGAAACCCCGGGCGAAATCGTTCGACATCCTCCGCTTGTCGGCGAGCATAACGAGGAAATATTGAGAGAGCTTGGGTATGACAGCGCCAGCATTGCCGGCATGAAAGGCAAAGGGGTGATCTGACGTGATTGCGCTCAAGGGCATGACATGGGATCACGAGCGGGGGTACGATCCGCTGCTGCGAACGACCGAACGGTTTGCCGCGCACTATCCGGACGTAACGATTCATTGGGACCGCCGGTCGTTGAAAGACTTCGGGGATTACCCGGTGGACGCGCTGGCGCAGGAATACGATCTTCTTATGATCGATCATCCTCATGTTGGCATCTGCTCGGCGAATGGCGTGCTTGTTCCGCTGGACGATTGGATTCCGGCGGATTACCTCGCCGATCAATCCGAAGGCAGCGTAGGGCCGAGCCATCGGAGTTACCAATGGGGCGGCCGCCAATGGGCGCTCGCGGTCGATGCCGCGGCGCAGGTGTCTTCGTATCGGCCCGACCTGCTGCAGGGGTATAAGCTTCCGTCGACCTGGACGGAAGTGCGCAAGCTGGCCGATGCCTTGCCTTCTGGCCGCAAGATCGGCTGGCCCCTCTGTCCGACGGATGCGATGTGCAGCTTCCTGTCGCTATGCGCCAACATCGGAGGGGCGTCGTTCTTCGACGAAGCGGCCGGCATACCGCGCACGACCGGAGAAGCTGCGCTCGCCTTCCTTGACGGAATGCTTCCGCTGCTTCACGAATGCTCGCTCGCTTCGAATCCGATCCAAATGTACGACCGGATGTCGTCCACGGACGAGATCGCGTACGTGCCGCTCGCCTTCGGATATACGAACTATGCCAGAGCGAGCTACGCGGGCCGCCGGTTGCGGTTCGCCGATATTCCTTCGATGACGGGCGCACCCGAGCAAGCGTTACTGGGCGGAGTTGGGATCGCCGTCTCGGCCCGTTCGGAACATATTCCCGTTGCCGTTCGGTACGCGATGTTCGTTGCCAGCCCCGAAGTGCAGCGCACGATCTATTATGAGGCGGGCGGGCAACCGGGGCATGCGGCGGCCTGGACGGATGAGCGGATCAACGGGGACTGCGGCGATTTCTTCGTTGCCACGCGCCGAACGATGGAGAACAGTTACATGAGACCGAGACATCCGGCGTTTCCCGCTTATCAGGAGCAAGCCGGCGTCATTCTTCACGAAGCGTTGGAGCGCTCGTTGGCGGGGCGGCCGCTCTCCGAATCCGCGACGTTGGCGGAATTGAACCGGTTGTACGCTTCGTTTATTTGAAGACATGAACGGATGACGAGAAAACCTCCAATCCACTTCGCACCTAGGTCGCGTTTGGAGATGGAGGTTTTTTTGGCGTTAAAATCGGGCATTTGCATGTTGTATCCCCCCCATACTCATGATTTTTTCCCCTTCTGTCAAAATCCCCTTCGTTCAGAAAGCTGGAGAATAACTGTTTCGTCATCGGCCCTGGGTTGTCGATCCTGAGTTTTCGTCCGCACCATCTCCTTCCGTCCCCTTCTGTCGAAATCCCCTTCGCTCAGAGAGCTGCAGAATAACTGTTTCGTTCATATATTCAAGCAGGGAAGACTTTAATTCGGCAAAGGCGAACTAGTTTTTCTTCCAAAAAAATAAAAATAGAGATTGTATACAGAACATATGTTTGATATAATGAAAGGGAACGTAGGTTTCCATTATTGTGACGGGAGGTTATTCCATGACCGAGTTGTTATCCTTTGAAGCGTTCTCAGCCTATTATGAGAAGGAAGAGACGTGTGTACAAGCATGGTTCGAGATGCGATGGCCGGACGGCTTTCGCTGCCCCCGGTGTCAGCATCCCGGCGCTTACGTCATTATGACCCGCAGACTTCCTTTATACGAGTGTCAAAGCTGCAGAGCGCAGACCTCGCTTATTGCGGGGACGGTCATGGAAGGCAGCCGCACTTCGCTGCACAAATGGTTTCAGGCGATCTATCTTCATTCCCGGCCGGAGAGCGTCAACGCGGTCCAATTAGCCCGGATCATTGAGGTCACCTACAAAACGGCTTGGCTGATCTGCCATAAGCTTCGGCATGCCATGTCTCAAACCGAATCGGCGGAGCTGTTGTCCGGGCTGGTTCGCATTTCGGAGGCCATCTATGCAAGACGGATTACGCCGCCCTTTTGGTCATGGCACGTGCCGGAACAACCTCTTTTGGTCGGTGTCTCGACGGACGACAACGGAACCATCCTCAAGTTGAAAATAGAGAAGCAAAAGAAAGAAAAAATCAAAGACCCCTATACGCCTTTTTCGGTTGAAGGTTTTATCGATCGTCATGTGGAAAGGAAAGCGGCAGCCCATGCCGTTGTAACGCGCTGTACGGGGCGCAGGCGCAACCTCAGATTGATCTCACTTGCGTGGGAAGCGGAGAAATGGTTGGCAGCTTTGTTTGGAGGGATTGGCAGCAAACATTTGCAAGCTTATCTAAATCAATTTTGCTATATGTTTAATCATTTCCGGCAGTCTCTGCTCAAACCGCTGTTTGATAGCTGTGTGAAGTCTCGAACGATTACTTATCGGGAGCTTGTCGGCAGTGACGCTGAATCGGGCATGACTCATTATCAAATCGCATCCTAGTTTGAGAAGCGTTTCATTTCTTTAATTGGATTGTCATTGTTTCATTTTACATCGGCTGTGGACAAATGTTGTGCATGTCTGTCCTGTTGAGGCGCCCGAAATATTCATTTCAAATGGTAGCTGGTACGTGAATTCCTTTTGTACCTTATATCCTGAGCGACGGGGATATCGACAGAAGGCGGAAAAAAGGGGGATATCGCCCCCGCCGCATAACGAAAAAGGGGAGGCTCCCCACAAGGATAGAAAACGAAAGGGGCGAACCCCGCAAGGATAGAAGCGAGAGGAGGACCCCCGCAAGGATAGAAGACAGTGAGCGTTGGCAACAAAAAAGAACCTCGAAAGGTTCTCGAAAGGTCCTTGTTTTGTTTCCTCGCGCAAAGTATTTAGGTTAAATCGAGCCGCTTGGGACGGCTCCGCCGTACACGCTCTGCGTAATGATCTCGGATACTTCCGATATGTACGCTTCATACGCGTCGGGAGAGAGGCTTCCGCTAGCGAGGCGCATGTCCAGTTGCTCCGTTAATTCGGCGACTTGCAGATCGATCACGTTCTGCACATCCGCATCGTTGCTTGCGGCGATGTCTGCCAATGATTTGCCGTTATACAGGCCGTCATAGATTTCTTCATCCGATGCGGCGCCAAGCACTTGCTGCAGTTGATTCTGTGCGTCAGCGTCTTGAGTCCTTTGATCGGCTCCTTTGAATTTGCAACAAGTGCTATATTTATCGCCAATCGCCGCGGCGTTCGTTTCTTCATTCCACACGACGCCAATGGCTATGGCGACTGCCATCGTACTGACGATAATGATTCGTTTCGGGCTCATATGGTAAAATCCTCGTTTCCGGGGCGATGGTTGCAAATACTTTTTGCCCCTAATATACTTCTACGGATCGGATTGAATTTCGTTGCAAAAAATTTTTGCAATGAAAGGAACCTCGCCCGGCCGGACCCCGCTCCACATCATGACGAACGGTACTTCTCCTGAAACTCCCCTGGCGGCATGCCGTAATGCTGCTTGAAGACATGCGAGAAATGTTTCGAGCTTAAATATCCGACCTTGGCCGCGATGTCGGCGATTTTGTGGCGGCTGGATTGCTTGAGCAGCTTGGCGGCTTGTTCCATGCGGATTCGGGTCAGGAATTTGATATACCCTTCTTGATGGCGCTGGCTGAAGACGCTGCTTAAATAGGCGGAAGAGACGCCGATTTTCTCGGCGATGAGGGCGAGGCTGATCGGCTCGCCGTAATGTTCGCATATATAAGCTTTCGCCCGGGCGACCATATCCTGCTCGTCCCATCCGTTCGGAGCGTGGCCGCCGCGCAACCGTTGCAAAGCTTCCTTGAAAATGTCCACTACATTTTCTCGAGTCAGGCGGTCGTTATAGATCGCCAATTTCTTCAGCGCGTTGATGGCCGCTTCCGTCTGTTCCGGCAGCTTGTCGGTCCGGACGGATTCGACATACCGAATCATCGCAATGCCGAACAATTGCGCTTGCCGAACGCCGACCGGTTCGATGCAGTCGGCATATTGGCGCAATGGCGCGAGATAAGCCCATTCGTCCGGTTCGCGCAGGGCGGCGCCAATATTCAGGAGACAATGATCGATCTCGCGGATCAGCGCCTGGTCCCGCGACGTATGCCCGGGATCGGCGTCGTAACCGTACAGCTTCCCCGTTCCATGAATCAACCGCATTTGAATGCCGTCCCGGGCATGCCGGTACGAAACGTCCAATTGCAATACGTCGCTAACGGCCGTGCCGATCGCCCCGGTAATTGTCAGCTTCGTATGGCGAAGCAGCGCCTCGGACAACGGTTCATAAAGCCGGCGGCAATTCGCCGCAATATGTCGTTCGTCCTCTCCCGTCACGAATACGCAAGTATTCTGTTCCGTATCGTTGAAGACGATGCCGAGTCCAAGCTCCTCCGCGAGTTCCTCCGCCATTTGGCGCACAATAAACCGGAAGACGGAGCTGTCGGACGCGGCGCCCGATTGGGCGAGCAGCACATTCTCGTCCAAGGCCAGCACCATAACGGCGGCATCCGCCTCGATCAGATTGACCTTTAATCTGTACATAAGGGGATGCAGCGTTTTGACGTCGATATCGTTGCCGGTGGCTGCCGCAGCCAGAAACTGCTTGATCACTTGCTTATGCGTCATTTCCGACACGCTCTTCATCGCTTGCAGCGCCAGTTCGTTGGTGGACGACTGTTCGAGCTCGCGTTCGATCATGTCCAGCGCCTGCGTCAACTCTTCCTTCAGAATCGGCTTTAATAAATAATTGTCGACCCCGTAACGAATCGCTTCCTGCGCGAGCGGAAATTCGTCGTACCCGGAGAGAATAATGATTTTCTGCTGCGGAAACCGGGCGGCAATCAGACGGCATAGCTCCAAACCGTCCATCTCCGACATTTTAATATCGGTAATGACCAGATCGTACCGCTCCTGCTGCATCATTTCCCAAGCGTCACGCCCGTCGATCGCGACGGAGCGGACCTCCCACCGTTCCTTCCAGCGGGGAATGTTCGTTTGCAGGAAATCTCGCGTCAATTTCTCGTCGTCGACCACTAATATGCTATACATGAGGACCATCCTTTTTTGCGATCGTTGCAGGGAATTTGATTTTCACCAACGTCCCCTGCCCCGGCGTACTGTTCACTTCGAGACCGTATGCGGGGCCGTATTTCATTTTGATCCGCTTATCGATATTGACAAGGCCGATCCCGGCGCCGTTCCCTGGCTTCATGGGCGTATCCGGCAGCCGCTCTTCCGGCGAAGGCAATCCGCCTTGCAGTTTCTTCTGCAACGATCGGAGCTGCTCCTCGCTCATGCCTTTCCCGTCATCTTCGACGAGGAAGACGATCTGTTCTTCCGTTTGCCGCGCATCCACTCGAATCGTCGTTTGGCCCCGTTTCGCTTCGCAACCGTACACGACGGCATTCTCGACAATCGGCTGGAAAATAAACGGCGGAATGAGCGCTTGCAGCAAGCGATCGTCGATCGCAATACGGTACGCCAGCCGATCCTCGAACCGGCTGCATTGAATGTCCAAGTATGCGCGCAGCAATTCGATCTCCCGCTTGATCGTCACTTCCTTGTCCCAAGTCGTCATGCTCCGAAGCATGAAGCTGAGCTGATGAATATGCTTCAGCGCCTTCTCCTCTTGGTCGCTCTGCATGAGCAGCGAGATCATATTCAATGTGTTGAAGATGAAATGCGGGCGAATTTGGCTTTGCAGCGCGTTAATTTGCGCCTCTTGCTGCAGCAGCTTGGCCTCGTACACTTCCTTGACAAGCTCCGTATTGGTACGCAGCATGTCGTTCACTTTATCGATGAGCGCGTTAAAGGACGTGCCTAAATATCCGATTTCATCCGGGCCCGGATCCGGGTAGCGGACGTCCAACTGTCCTTGCTCCACCCGTTTCATTAACCGGACGATTTGCAGCAGCGGATGCAGAAACCGTCTTACGAAGAAGGCGAGCAACAAAATGGAGAGCAGCGAACAGAGTACGGCGAAGAGGAAAGCCGTATTTCTCGTTTGCACCGAATGCCGGTTGAGCTCATCGAGCGAGTTCACGGCGACGATCGTCCATTCGACCTTCGGAATGTCGGCGGAATTGACTAGAATTTGCCTGCGGTTTCGGTCGGTCGTCACGAAAGGCTGCTCCTTGACGGGAAGATGCCGGTATTCGTCCAGCAGCTCCCGGTTCCGCTCGTTGGCGTACACGATGTTGCGCTGCCGGTCCATGATGAAGAAGCTGCCTTTTTGCCCGACGTTAACTTTTTCCGAGATGTTCCGAATGCCTTCATAATTGGCGTCGACCTTGATCGCGCCCAAAATTTTATTCGTATGGTCGATGCTGCGCAGCTGTTTGACGATGGAGAATACTTCCGCTTTATCATTCTTCACCATATGCTGCTGCTGCGCCGGAACGAAAATCGGGTCCTTCGTCGTCAACGCTTTTTGAAACCACGGATAATCCTGGAATGGCACGCTCGTATCGATCGACAACGGGAACCGCCCGCTAAAGTATATGTCGTCCGCTAGGATGAAGACGCGCAAAATATCTTTCCGCGGATAGATCATAATTTCATCCAAATAGTTTTCCAGCAATCTCCGTTTATAGAGCTGTTCCAGACTGTCGAGCGGATGTTGATGTTCGAGCGATTCCATCACTTCGTTGTTGCGGTACGGCGACAGCGACAGGCGGAATAATTCGTCCAGGTAGGTGCTGACGTTCATGGATACTTGCTCGATCGTTTGCTGCACCTGGTTGGCGGCTTGCCGCTGGAAGTCGTTCGTATATTTTAAATAGGATAAGACTGAGACTACGAATACGGAGACGAGCACGAAAATCGCGGTGAAAAATAATAGTTTGGCCCGAATGCTCCAGTTGCGGTATGACTTCAAACGCTTCATGCCCGATCACCTCTTATGAACAGTGTAAAGAATATGCCGTCCGTCTTTCAACAAATATGAAAAAACAGTACTTCGATCTAAAAAAGCCGGTGTTTCGCCAGCCGGCAATGTACCTTAACATAAGGAGTAGAAGGATTGGCCAATCCATATCCCTTCGGTTTGAAGAGACTTAGGAGGACATCGAAGATGAAACGATTTTTGTCATTATCATTAATCCTGGCGCTTGTCATTATTCTGGCAGCCGGATGCGGGGGCGGGGGAAGCGCGGATCAAGCCGAGCCCGGCAAAAAGGCGAATGTGACATTGCAATTTTTCACCGGCAAAGTGGAAACGGTCGATCTGATGAACGAATTGATCGCCAAGTTTGAAGCGGAAAATCCGGGGATCGAAGTAGAGCAAGAATTTCAAAAAGACGCAAGCAACGTATTTAAAGTGAAATTGGCTTCGGGAGACGTGCCGGACATTACGACGGTCGTATCCCAAGAATATATCGATCAGGGACAATATTTGGACCTATCCGACGAGCCGTTCTGGCCGCGCGTTCTGCCTTCCATTCAGGAGCTGACGGCCGACGTCAAAACCGGGAAGCATTACAAAGCCGCGTCCAATGTAACGATGGGCGGGATATTCTACAATAAGCAATTGTTTGACGAGTTGAATTTGAAGCCGGCGAATACGTGGGAGGAATTCAAGGCGAATCTTGCGGTGATCAAAGAGAAGCGTCCCGATGTGGTGCCGCTGTTCCTGGCCGGCAAAGAATCTTGGACGTTAGGGCAATTGGTTGAGTTCGTCGCCCATGGCCCGGTCAAGCAAGAGAAAGGCGTCTTGGAAGCGAAGAAGGCGTTTATCAATAACGACGAAAGCCAGCTTCAATTCGGCGAGCCGCAAGGCGCGATGGATATGTTCGCCCAGCGTCTGACGGAGCTTAAGGACGAAGGATTGATCAACGGCGACGCGATTACGGCGACGTACGACAATCAGAAAGAGGCGTTCGTGCAAGGGAAGGCCGCCATGATCATTCAAGGCATGTGGGTCATGGGCGACTTGCTCAAGATGGCGCCGGATTTCCAAGACAACATCGGATTCGCTGCGATTCCTTCGGTGGTAGACGGCTTGAAGCCTGTCGTCCTGTCGGCGGAAGATTCGGCTTATGCGATTACGGCGGAATCGAAGCATCCGGAAGAAGCGAAGAAGTTTCTGGACTTCCTGTTTCAGCCGGAAAATTTGAAGATATATAGCGAAGCGTTGAAATCGCCGGCAGCGTTCACGGATGTCGATGCCGATTGGGGACCGCTCAAAGACGCGGCGGCGCAGGCGCTGGAATCGAGCGCGGCGATCGCGTTCACGGATTGGCCGTCCGGATTCTCCGGAGACGATGCGGGACGCATGGTGCAGGAATTGTTGGTCGGCAAATATAAGAGCTCGCTGGAATTTGCCCAGGCGTTCCAAGACACATGGAATAAAGCTTGGCAAGCGAACAACAGATAAGAGGGAGGATGGAAGGGGGAGGCAAACGTCCGGCAGCGGGCGATGCGGCATCCCTTCCGTTTCTTTTTTAGCCTGGTTTTAAGGAGAGGTAAACCATGGGGTTTTTACGTGCGGTGAACAACAATTTGCATAAGTTTATGGCAATTCCGGCCATTGTATTGTTTGCTTTCTTTTTCATCTATCCGTTGGCGAAAGGCGTAGGCATCAGCTTGACCGATTCCAACGGGATATCGGCAGCGAATTTTGTCGGGCTCAGGAATTTTTCCGATTTTTTCCGGGACGACCGGGCGACGCACGATATGATGACGACGCTCCTGTTTGCGCTCGGCTGCGCGCCTTTGCTGAATATTTTCGGATTATTGTATGCTCTGCTGCTTGATCGCAAATTGGCGGGCAAAGGGATGGTAAGAGCGATCGTATATTTGCCAGCGGTAATCAGCCCGCTCATTATGGGGTATATTTGGTATTTTATTTTACAGCCGCAAAGAGGGTTTCTGTATCATCTCGGGGAGCAGTTCTATATAGAATTTCTGAAAAGCAACTGGCTGGGCGACAGTTCGAGCGCGCTTATCGTGCTCATTATCGTCAACGTTTGGCAATTCGTCGGCATGACGATGATCGTTTATTTGGCGGGACTGCAATCGATTCCTTCCGAACTGTACGAAGCGAGCAAAATCGACGGCGCTGGGGCTTGGTCGACGTTATGGAACGTAACCATTCCGATGCTGTACCCTTCGATCAAAATCAATGTGGTGACCAACATTATCGGCTCGCTCTCCGTATTCGACATCGTTGTGGCGTTGACGGACGGCGGTCCCGGCTACAGTACGGAAACGCTCAGCTTATATATTATGCGCATGCAATACGGAAGCTTTACCGGATATTCGACTGCCGTGGCGTTAATTTTGTTCTTGATCATTATTATCCCGGTTTCCTTGTTTCTATGGCTCACCAAAAATAAAGAAGTCGAGATGTAATGGGGGGGACGATGATGAAATCGATAGGTGTCATATTGAAATATGCGGCCGTCGCGGTCATTTGCATATTAGCGTTAATTCCGTTCTACGTTTTGTTCTATCTGTCGTTAAATACGCCATCCCGGACGTTGTTCGACGGCGTCTTGCTGCTGCCGGATTTTCATTTCAGCAATTATATCGAAGCTTGGCGGGTGTCCAACATCGGCACGGCCATCGTCAATTCGCTGATCATTACGATCGGGGCGCTCGCCGTCATGCTGGGGCTGGCAAGTGCGGCCGGTTATTCGATCGCCCGTTTTCCGCATAAAGTCAATATGCTTATTTTCAATGTGCTGCTCGTATGCATGATGGTTCCGGCGATTATTATTACCGTGCCTTTGTATACGTTAATGAGATCGATCGGCGGCATCAATACGCTTTGGGCGATGATTTTGCTGTTGGCGGCGAACGGGCTGCCGTTATCGGTGTTTCTGTACACCAGTTTCATTAAAGCCTTGCCGCGCGAGGTGGAGGAATCGGCCATTATCGACGGCTGCACCTATTTCAGCGCTTTTTGGCGGGTGACGTTTCATTTCCTTAAGCCGATTACGGCTTCGATCGTCATCCTGTCGGGGTTGGGGATATGGAATAACTATGCGCAATCGGTCTTTTTCTTGCAGAAAGAGCAAGTGCGGACGATTCCGCTGGCCGTGTCGATGTTTTTCCAGAAATACGGCGCGGATTGGAACTTGATGGCGGCAGCGGCGATGATCGGGCTGGCTCCCGCGGTGATCGCGTTTCTCATGTTCCAGAAATATTTTATTAAAGGAATTACAGCAGGTGCTGTGAAGGGATAGGAGAGGATTTTGTTGATTAAAGATGTATACCCGGTGTTGGCGCAATTCAGGAGCGGGCAACCGGTTGATATTGCCGTAGAACTGCATAATGAAGCGAACGAAGCGAAAACATGGCGGCTCGAAATCAAAGTCTGCTGGCTGAACCGGACGGTAGAGCGGGTCGTGCAAGAGGTTGTCATGTCTGCGGGGGAAGAACGGAAAATGACGGTACCGCTTAGTCCGCAGACGGCGGAGTTCAACGGGTACGGCGTGGACGTCTTCCTGGCGGAAGGAGAGGAACGGCGCTGGACCGCTTCGACCGCCTTCGACGTCGTGTCCGATTGGCGCAAATCGACGCGGTACGGATTTTTGAGCGATTTTTATACGAGTGAACTGGGCGATGGGGAAGATGTGCTCTGGATGAACAAGCTTCATCTCAACCTGGTGCAATTCTACGATTGGATGTATAAGCATGACGATCTCGTATGCGAGCAAAGCGAATATACCGATTTGATGGGCCGTACGTTGAATTTGGACGTCGTGAAGGAGAAGGTGGCGTTATGCCACGGCTTCGGCATGAAGGCGATCGCTTATGGCGCGATCTATGCGGCGAGCAAGCCCTTCTTCGAACGGCATCGCGATTGGGCGCTGTATCAAAGCGACGGCAAAGAATATGATTTTATTCAAATTTTCACCATTATGAATATCGAGGAAAAGTCGCCGTGGCGCGATCATATCATTGGCGAATACCGACGGACGATCGAGGAGGTCGATTTCGACGGCATTCATTTGGATACGTACGGGTTTCCGAAAACGGGAATTTCGAAGCTGGACGGTCCGGATTCGGAGCGCGTGGTGAGGCTGGAAGAGCATTTTCCAAGCTTTATCGATGAAACAAGAAGCGAATTGGTAAAGGTCAAGAACGATATTGGCCTCATCTTCAACAATGTCGGCAACTGGCCTGTCGATACGGTCGCTCCGGCCGGCCAGGACGCGATCTATATCGAAGTATGGAAGCCGTATGAGCGTTACCATCATATTCAACAAATATTGCGCTGGGCCCAACATTACGGCGAGGGCAAGCCGGTCATACTGGCGGCGTACTTGCAGCCTTTCCGCCTGGATACGCCTGTTCGCGCGCAATATTCGGCATTGCTCATGACCGCGGTCATTGCATCTCACGGCGGATATCATTTGTTGCTTGGGGAGAACGGCGGCGTGCTGACTCAGGCGTACTATGTGGATTATACGCAGACGGAACCGGACTTTTTGCGCAAAATACGCGATTATTACGATTTCAACATTCGGTATGCCAATCTGCTGTACCACGACTCGCTTCGCGACGTGTCCATGACGCATGTGGACGGCGACAATTTGGAGTATGTGTTTGAAAATGTAGACTACAGCACGTACGGCGAACCGGGCAAAGTATGGACGATCGTGCGGGAGAATGCCGATGTGAAAACGATCAGCTTCATCAATCTGACCAATAACGAGGAAGATTTGTGGAACGAAGGCAAGAACAAGCCGCATCCGGCGGCGGATATCCATGTGAAGGTGCTGCTCGAGCGGGAGGTCGAGGCGGTCTATCTGATGTCGCCGGATCGCAATATGGGCAGACCGGAGCCGGTCGAATACAAGATTACCGACAGTTTGCGAGGCAAGACGCTGGAAGCGACGCTTCCTGCGCTGGACGTGTGGAATCTGTTGGCGATCGAACTTAAGCAAAAAGTTGACAGTTGATTACGGGGAGAGATGGATTTGGAACGGAAATGGTGGAAGGAAAGCGTCGTCTATCAGATTTATCCGCGCAGTTTTATGGATAGCAACGGGGACGGAATCGGCGATTTGCAGGGGATCGTCTCCAAGCTGGATTATTTAAAGGAACTGGGAATCGGCATTATTTGGCTCAGTCCGGTGTACGCTTCGCCCAATGACGACAACGGATACGATATTAGCGATTATCAAGCGATTATGGACGAGTTCGGGACGATGGAAGATTGGGAGGAACTGCTGCAGGAAGCCCACCGGCGCGGCATTCGGCTCGTTATGGATTTGGTCGTGAACCATACGTCGGACGAGCATGCCTGGTTCGTCGAAGCGCGTTCGTCCAAGGACAATCCAAAGCGGGACTATTATATTTGGCGTCCGGGACGGGAAGGCGGAGAAGGCGGAGAAGGCCGGGATGGACGGGATGGACGGGAACCGAACAATTGGGTGTCGTTCTTCGGCGGATCCGCCTGGAAGCTTGACGAGCAGACCGATGAATATTATTTGCATTTATTCTCGCAGAAACAGCCGGATTTGAACTGGGAGAACGAGAAGCTGCGCCGGGAGATTTACGATATGATGACATGGTGGCTGGATAAAGGCATCGACGGATTCCGTATGGATGTCATCAATCTCATTTCCAAGGATACGTCGTATCCCGATGCGGCAGAGGAATCCGCGGACCGGTATCAATGGGGCGGGCAATATTTCATGAACGGGCCGCGCATCCATGAGTTTCTGCAAGAGATGAACCGGGAAGTGCTGGCGAAGTACGATGTGATGACGGTCGGAGAAATGCCGGGTGCGACGGTCGAGGAAGCGGTGAAGTATACGTCTTCCGGGCGGGGCGAGTTGAACATGGTGTTCCAATTCGAGCATATGGAGCTTGATTCCGGCGTGAACAAATGGGATGTGAAGCCGTGGAAATTGGCCGATCTGAAGGCCGTCTTCAACAAATGGCAGACCGGATTGCAGGGCAAAGGCTGGAACAGCTTATACTTGAATAATCACGATCAGCCGCGAATGGTGTCGCGCTTCGGCGACGACGGCGAGTATCGCGTGGAATCCGCGAAGATGCTGGCGACATTTCTGCATATGCAGCAAGGCACGCCGTTTATTTATCAAGGGGAAGAGATCGGGATGACCAACGTCCGCTTCCCTTCGATTCAAGACTATCGGGATATCGAAATCTTGAATATGTATCGCGAGAAAATGGAGCAGGGCGCCGACGAACGGGAAGTGATGGAGGCGATCTATGCCAAAGGGCGGGACAATGCCCGCACCCCGTTCCAATGGAACGACGCCCCGCATGGCGGATTTACGACAGGCACGCCATGGCTCGCGGTCAACCCGAATTACAAGACGATCCATGCAAGCAAGGAGCAATCCGATCCGAACTCCATCTATCATTATTACCGGCAGCTTATTCGTCTGCGCCAGGAGCATGACATTATTGTGTACGGCGATTTCCGCATGCTGCTGCCCGAGCATGACCAAATTGTCGCCTATACGCGCAAGCTGGGCGGACAAACGCTGCTGGTCATCCTCAACTTCTCCGACGGCGAGCCGGAATGGCTGCCCCAACCGGGTGTAGACGCGGCGGGCGCCCGTCTGTTGATCGGGAACTATCCCGTGGCCGACGGGTCGGTACCCGGCGAACGGTTCGTATTGAAGCCGTATGAGGCGAGGGTGTATATTTGCGATTAAGCGTTGCGGCTAAAGCGGTAGGGCTAAGCTCCCGGACTTGTCCGGGGGTTTTTCTTACCGCTGATTCATTGCGGATAGTTTGGACGTGAGTCGATTCGATGCATGCGCCGCATATTGTGTACGATTTTTCGCATACATTAGCAGGATCAGGGCTCCAATCGCGAGTTTATGTATGAAATTTCGAACAAACTCGACTGAGCCTGCTTCATAGTTGGTTGATCTACCTGTGCTAGGTAGTGCCGGATTAACAAGTTTCCACTGCGACAAGCGACGAGGCGATTCCGCAAAATTGGATATTGCTTCCTCCCATGTTCTTTGTTATATTTTTGTGTAAACGATAACATACGTAAGATACTGCGCTTTATGCACCAGCGTTTTCGTAGCCGCCTTGCTCGCGTCCCGCGGTGCCGGGGAAATGTGGGGATGAAAAGTCCCTAACCCGCGTCGCATCTTGATAACAATGTACGGAAGAGAGGTTGATGTCCGATGAGCGGCAAGAACGTATAGAGCGACGGATGCGGAAGGCGGCGGCATGGGATGATTTACGATTACGACTGGGGCAACGGGGCAGCCGCCGAAGCATATCTTTGCATTAAAGACCGTTACGGTCAGATGCTGCGGCAGCGATACGGCCTGAAACTTTCATTCGAAGCACCATGATGTTACAAGCGGCATCTTCATTCTGTATGTGTAAACGATAACCTATAAGGAGGTGAGTCCGATGACAGCGTCGGGTTATCCGCCTTAAAGCGGTCCGGTATCATTCAGGAGACGTTAGATGAGAAAGCGACGTTCGTTGCTGTGAACTGGAATTCTGGCGGGGAAAAGTTTATAATTTTGGGATAAGATGAGACGACAGGACGACTTTTCACGTTGAGAGGATCGATGGTTTTGAAAAAGTTGACAGTAAAGGACATCGCGAAGCAATCCGGCGTGTCTACGGCGACGGTATCGCGTGTTTTAAACAATACAGGATATGTGAGCGAACAGGCGCGCGAGAACGTGCTCGAAACGATTCAAAAGCTGAACTATCAGCCTAACTTGATCGCCCGAAGCTTGAAGCAGAAGAAGACGCGGACGGTGGGCATTATTTTGCCGGATATGACGAACCCGTATTTTATGTCGATTGCGAGACAAATTCAGCGGAAATTGATGAGCGAGGGCTATCATTTGTTATTGATGGATTCGGAAGAGGATGCCGGCAAGGAGAGCGAATCGCTCGATTTTTTGATGGAAAAAAGAGTCGAAGCTTTAATTATAGCAGGTACGGGGAAAAACCGCGAGAAATTAAAGATGGTAGATTCGTTGGGGATTCATGTGATTTTGATCGATAGAAGGTTGGAAGGGTTAAAATTCGACGTCATCGCGGAGGATAACCGTTCCGTGTCGGCGGAGGCGGTTGCGTTGCTGCTGGAGAGAGGCCACCGCCGGATCGGCGTCATCAACGGACCCAAGTCCGTCGTTACGGCCAAAGAACGGTTTGCAGGCGTGAACGACGCGTTTGCCGCATCCGGGCTTACGCTTGACGAGCGCTACGTCTATAGCGGCGATTACACGAAACAATCGGGAGTGGCGGCGATTCGACATTTAATGAAGCTGTCGCCGGAGCCGACGGCGGTCTTTTCCGCGAATAACGAAATGACTTATGGGTTGTACTTGGGCCTTCATGAAATGGGCATTCCGACGGATCATGTGGAAGTCGTCTCTTTCGGCGACTTGGAGTTTTCCGCGTTGTTCCGGCATAAGCTGTCGGTCATTCGGCAGAACCCGTACGAGATCGGAGACGCGGCGGGAGAGCAAGTGCTGAAACGGTTGAAGCTCAAAAGAACCGATTATGAAAATCGGATGTTTTATCCGCAATTGATCCGGAAGTAGGAAGAGGTCTTTCTGCCGACGGATAAGTTTTTTGCTTCATGTGTAAACGTTAACCTATAAATTTAGTGTTAATAGAGTACTAGTTTTTCGGGATTTTATTTATTTATATGTAAACGTTAACTTATGTGAAAGGTGTGGAAATGCATGGCTAACGAAACGGTGAGAAATTTCGTCAAAGAGGCGCTCAGCAACGAAGCGGACGCTCTACTGAGCATCAGCCAACATATCGGAGAAGAATACGAAAAGGCCATCGACCTGATTGCCGCATGCCAAGGGAAAGTCGTCGTGACCGGGATCGGGAAATCGGGGCATATCGGCAAGAAAATCGCCGCTTCTTTATCCAGCACGGGGACGCCGTCCTTTTTTGTGCATTCGGCGGAGGCGGTGCATGGAGACAGCGGGATGATCGACAAGCGGGATGTCGTGATCCTGCTGTCGAATAGCGGGGAGACGCAAGAAGTGTTGAATCTGCTGCCGATTGTCGAAAAAATCGGGGCGGCGCGGATTGCGATTACGAAGAACGCCGACTCCACGCTTGGCCGGCGAAGCGATGTCGCCTTAACGTATCATTACCGGCAAGAAGCCGACCATCTCGGCCTGGCTCCCACGACCAGCGCTTTGCTGCAGCTTGCGATCGGGGACGCATTGGCTGTCGTGCTGTGCCGGATGAAGGGCTTTTCCAAAGAAGACTTCTACTTGTACCACCCGGGAGGAAGCTTGGGGCAACAGTTGTCGAAAGAAACGAAACAGGCGTAATGCACGCCGTAACTGGGGGAGACGATATGGGGATTTTCGTGTTAGGCAGCTTTATGATGGATTTGGTCGTTCGCGCCATTCGGGCGCCGGAGGCCGGGGAAACCGTAATCGGCGAAAGCTTCGGCCGGTTCCCGGGCGGGAAGGGAGCGAATCAAGCCGTTGCGGCGGCCCGTCTGGGCGGGAAGGTGATGATGGCGGGCAAGCTAGGGAGAGACATGTTCGGCCAAGAGATGCTGTCCGCCGTACAAAGAGAACATGTCGATACGCGACATATTATAAGCATGGACGATGTGCCTACCGGCATCGGTTCCGTCGTGCTGGATCGTTCCGGCCAAAATCGGATTATTGTCGTGCCGGGCGCGAATATGAGTTATACGCTCGATGAAGTGAATCGGCTTGAGTCGGATATTCGGCAGGCGGATCTATTGATCATGCAGCTCGAGATGGAGCTGTCCGTCGTCGAGAGAGCGGCCGAACTGGCGGCGTCCCACGGCGTTCCTGTGATGCTCAATCCGGCTCCCGCGCGGCAATTAAGCGATGCATTGCTGCGGAACGTCAGCTATTTGACGCCGAACGAGTCGGAACTGGAATTGCTCAGCGGCATGCCCGTCCGCAATATGAACGATGCGGAACTCGCCGGCCGCAGTTTGCTAGCCAGGGGAGTTCAATGCGTCATCGTGACGTTGGCGGACAAAGGCGCGTTGATCTGCCATCGAGGCGGATGCCAACATGTGGAAGGATATGCCGTCGAGCCCGTCGATACGGTAGCGGCCGGCGATTCGTTCAATGGCGCGCTGGCGGTGCAGCTCGTGCAAGGGGTTCCGCTGGCCGAAGCGGTTCGGTTCGCTAACGCCGTCGGAGCGTTAACCGTGACGAAGGAAGGGGCCATCCCTTCCTTGCCGACGCTCGGCGAAGTGGAGCGGTTTATGAATGTGAAGGCGGTGGAGCAGCCGTAACGGATGGCGAAGGCTTCCCTTATCCTGACGGGAATGATGCCCAAGGATAAGGGGAAGCCTCTTCTTTGCGATCGGCAACGGCGATCGCGAGCACATGCCGCCGGCCTCGACTACAGCTCGCGCATGTTTAACTGGGAAGCTGCACCGAACCGAACGGAGCGCCGTACCGCGCAGCCCCCGGTTTTCCGCCGCCCATCGCCGCGAAAGCTTGCACCGCCGCATTGGCAATCTCGATGTCCTGGGCGCTCGTTCCGCCGCTTACGCCAATACCGCCCACAATACGCCCGTTGACCGTTAACGGGATGCCTCCTCCCAAGATCGTCACTCTACCGAAGTTGGTCGTATTGATGCCGAACGTAGGACCGCCCGGCTGCGCCGATTGCGCCAAATTGGCGGTCGGCATCTGCATGCTCACGCTCGTCCACGCTTTGTTCTTCGAAATTTCAATCCCGGCGATTCGCGCATTGTCCATACGAAGAAAAGCGACCAAATTTCCCCCGTCGTCGACAATGGCGATATTGCTGGACAGTCCCATCTGACGGGACTTTTGTTCGGCAGCAACCAACAATCGCTTAGCCGTTTCCAAAGTAAGCTTACTCAACGATCTCACTCCTTCCTCATACTGCTAAAGAATATGATGAAAACGCGGAAAGGGTGAATGCGGAGGGAGGGATAGCGGGTACGCATTTTTCTTGGGTCAAAACCTTCCGCATTTGTGACCGCCATTTGCGCCATCTAAGGCAGCGAATGCGTTCTCTTTATAAGAGAAATTGGATATTGCTTACTTTGGCGTTCTCTGCTATATTTTTTTGTAAACCACAACTTTACCGGTAAAGTTGTGAAGATGAGGCGTTTCAATGCGAACCATGAAGCAACAACGCGATTCATTCGCGATACCTTCGTTAGCCAAAATAGAACAGGAGGGCGATGCCCGATGAGCCAAAAAAAGATTTGGAACGACGCCGCGGACCCATTTGTTAAAAGTGTGACGTATGATTGGTTGGGCCCTTATGAGCCAACGTTGGAGAGACAGGAGCTAGACGGCCGATTGACGCATGTTACGCTGTCGTTCTCGTTGGAGGAGCAGGTGCCGCAGGACGACTGGCAGTTGCAAATCATGCCGGCTTTTGCGCCGAAGTTTCACTGGGCTCCGCATCTTACGCCGACGGACAATCATATAATCGATCAACATTGTTTCCGTTCCCCGGCGCTTATCGTTCACGACGAACGGCAATGGTTGGCGGTGATCCCGGATCTGGATCTGCTGGCAGCCGGCACGCCGGTCAGGTGGTATATGGATATGGACGCAGGCCGGAATATGCTGACGCTTGGCATGAGCAATTATAAGGTAACGGAACATGTGCTGTTTGAAAAGGCTGAGGGAGCGGTATATCCGCCCGGGGAGGTTCGCATCGGATTTTATATCATGAAATGCGATCTCGATTCCATTGCGAATCCGTGGCGTCCGGTGCTTGCGTTTTTGTGGGACCGCTGGGGAGGGAAATTGTTCCGGCAAGGGGCTCCCAAGGTCGCGCCGCTGGAACGGTATGTGGAGCATACCTATCGCTGGGCTTTCGAAAACTGGGCGGACAGCGTCTGGCAAGAGTTCGAACTGGACGGCGTCAAGGTAGGGGCGCCCGCGTTTATCGTCGACGTATCCCAGAGCCCGAATTATCCCGGCATTCCGAGCGAGCGGGAAGCGCGGTCGATCTGGAACCAGGCGTGGTTCAACTCGTTAAGATCGGCGCAAGGGTTGTACAGATATGGAACAAGCAAAGGCAATGAAGAACTCGTGCGGCGCGCGCTCATGACGAAAGAGCTGGCACTGGCGGCGCCGCTGTCCAATGGCGTATTCCCCGCCGTGATCGGGACGGAAATGGAAACGCTTCAGATCGACGGACAGACCGTCAACCGCTCCAAAGGCTGGGGCACTTCCTTCTGGGGCAATTCCAATCGCAACCCGATTCATCCTTGGGGTTCGCTCCGGGATGCGCCTTATCATGTGCTGGATATGAGCTGGACCGCGCTGTTAATGCTGCGGTGGTACGAAGAATTGGAACGGGACGAACGGTTGCTTGCCTATGCGGAGGCGTATGCGGAGAGGTTGCTCGCTTTGCAGGACGAAAAAGGTTATTTCCCCGCATGGCTGAACAAGTCGACGCTCGAGCCGTACGAGATCTTGAAAGACTCGCCGGAGACATCGTTGTCCGTCACCTTTTTACTCAAACTGTATGAAATGAAAAAGGACGGTAAATATTTGACTGCGGCCTTGAAGGCGATGGATATCGTGATGGCCGAGGTCGTTCCGGACGGGCGGTGGGAGGACTTTGAAACCTACTGGTCTTGCTGTCCTTACGGAAACGGTCGGGTAGGTTCCAAAGTGCCGCGCAATAATATGTACAAACAATGCAATTTTTCGATCTACTGGACGGCGGAGGCCTTGCTGCAATGCTATCTTGCGACCGGCCGGCAGCGATATGTATCGGTTGGGGAGCGATGTATGGACGAACTGCTAATGACGCAGGCGTCTTGGCAACCGCCTTATATTTATGTGGAAGCGCTGGGCGGATTCGGGGTCATGAATTGCGACGGAGAATGGAACGATTCGCGGCAAAGCCTCTTCGCCGAATTGATCGTCCGGTACGGGATCGAGCTGGACAGAACCGAATACATCGAGCGGGGAATCGCCGCCTTGCGCGCCTCTTTCGTCATGATGTATTGTCCGGAGAACGAGAAGACCAAAATCCAATGGGAGAAGGCGCATCCGTTCTTTACCGAACGCGATTACGGATTTATGATGGAAAACTACGGCCACGAAGGTGCGACGAATCCGGAAGGGCGCGGTATGGGGCGATTCACCATCTACGATTGGGGAAACGGAGCCGCCGCCGAGGCGTATCTTCGCATGCGGGAACGGTACGGCGACGTGTTGAGGGAGCGTTACGGGCAATCGCTTTCGCGCGGGGAGGAGCGACGATGATACGCCAACTTGCGCTCGTCGCGCTCGTTCTCGGCTTGGCCACAGCCTGCGCGCCGCCTGCAACCGGCCCGTTGCCCGGCGAAGGAAGCGTGGCAAGCGATGCGCCGTTTATTCTGAAAGGAATAAGCGGTTTGACGAAGGTGTCGCAGTTGACAGGGGAGGAATCTCCGAACGATACGACCCGCTACGATGTGTACGGCACCGATTTGGGATCGATGATCAATTTCCAAGGCAAAACCTATTTCGTCTTCGGCGATACGTTCGGTTACCGTCCGCCAGGCCATACCGGCGCGGGCGGCTCCGATTGGCGCTCCAACGTCATCGCCGTCAGTTCCGACAACGATCCGTCCGACGGCATGACGATCGACCGCATGATTGCCGATTACGGGGATCACGCGAAAGAAGTCATCCCTTCGTTGAAAGCCGATCATCGGGAAATGACGACGATACCGACCCACGGCATTGCCGCGGGCGATAATATGTACTTATATTTCATGTCCGTGAAACATTGGGGCGATCCCGGACAATGGGAAGCCAACTATGCGGGGGTATCGAAGTCGACCGACGGAGGCGAGAACTGGGAGGTGCTTGAAGGCCTCCAATGGCCGGGCGACAGCAATTTCGTTCAAGTAAGCCCGTATGCGGTCCAATTGGACGGCGGCCGGACGGACATTTATTTCTGGGGCATTCCGGCCGGGCGGTTCGGCGATGTGAAGCTGATGAAAGTGGATGAGAAAGAGATTGAAGACCTGAACGCATATCGGTACTACGCCGGGACGGACGACAAGGGGAAGTCGGTATGGTCCGAGTCGATGGACGATGCGGCGTTCGTCGTGGAAGACGATGAGAGCGTGGGGGAACTGTCCGTCGTCTGGAATCCTTATCTGGAGCGGTGGATTATGACCTATCTGAAGGAAGGGACGGGCATTGTCATCCGGGAAGGAATCGAGCCTTGGGGGCCGTGGAGTCCGGAGATGACGCTGGCGGATAAAGACGAGTATCCCGGGTTATACGCTCCTTTCATGAATCCGAAGTTTACGGAGGACGGCGGGAGAACGATCTATTTTACCTTATCGCTGTGGGAACCTTACAACGTGTTCTGGATGAAGGCGACACTGGAAAAATAACAAGGGAGCGTCCGCGGACGCTCCCGGCACCTGTTCAGAAGGCGAGGATTTATGTTGTACGATTTACAACATAAAACCCTGTCGCTAATTGACAATTATGCCATTGTTGTAAAATTTACAACATATTGGGGTCAAACAGGAGATTCTGCCCTTACATCTCCCGATTTTGTTGTACAATGTACAACATTGCGCTCCATTCTGTCCTTCAAACTCTCAAAATGTTGTACTACGTACAACTTGTGTACGATCATTCTCTCAAACAGTCCATTTGGAACAGTTATGAGGTCCGATCGGAGCAGGGGAACCCGGCCGCGGTTGGAGGGGTCCCCATCGAAGCGGGACAATTCGGCCTCGGTTGGCTGGACTCCAATGCGGGCGGCTCCTCGATTCAACCCGGCGGAGCTCCGGTCGAAGCCCTGATCGCCAGCGCCGGCTCCAGTTTAATTTGCGCTATTTCGGATTTCGGGACATTTCCTTCGATCTTGTCGATCAATAGTTGGCAGGCTTTGCGCCCGATTTCTTCAATCGGGGTTTCCACCGTAGTGAGCGGCGGGTCCAAAATTTGTCCCAAATAAACGCCTTCGTAACCTGCCACCGAAACGTCTCCGGGAATGCTCAATCCAAGTTGCTTCAAGATCATATAAACGGAGGAAGCGAGCACATCGTTGCAAACAAACAGGGCGGTCGGCCTGTCCTTGCTCCGCATCGCGTCCACAAATTCGCGGTTCGCGTCGACATAGTTCGTTAGGTCGATCTTGCCGGTGCGGAGATCCATGGCGAACGGAATCGATCGGACCGTTTCGGCGGCAATGCCGTACTCTTCGAGCGCGGCTATAAAGCCTTTCTTGCGGTTAACCACTTCGCTGGAACGTTCCAGATATTCGTCATAGACGAAGGCGATCTCCCGGTGCCCGAGCTCAAGCAAATGCTGCGTCATCCGGTATCCGCCGGAAACGTCGTTGCATACGACGTAATCGCTGTCGAGCTCTTCGAAATATTTGGTATAGAGTACAAAAGGAACGCCGTTTTTTTTCAACGTTTTGTACGGGTGGACGGAAAGGCAATGGAATGCCAAGAAACCGTCGACCATCATGTTTTGGTATTTCCGAATATAGGACGATTCAAGATTCGTATCGCACTCGGAAGGGGCTACCGACAGGGTGTAGCCTTTCTCAATGGCGTACGGTATGGCGCCACGGACAATTCTGTTCTGATAATCGTCGTGCAGCGAGCCGCCGATTAACAAGGCAATCGTATACGATTTGCCGTTGACGAGCCCCTGGGCGAACCGGTTCGGCGTATATCCTAGACGGCGGGCAACCTCTTTCACGCGTTCGATCGTTTCCTGGCTAACGGAAACGTCGTCCCGCATTGCGAGCGACACGGCCATTTTCGAAATACCGACTTCCTTGGCGATATCGTCCAGCGTCACACGCTTCTTCATCAATGTATCCCTCGCTATTTACTTTATCGATAAAACTATATAGAAAAAATGAAAAAAAGTAAATCTGAGTACGAAAAAAATATAATTGCGCCTCAAGAATGAGTCACGTATAATAACTTTACCGGTAAAGTAATAGATAAAAATGTAAACGCACTCATTATGTTATTAAAACCTGTGAGAAGGAGGCATACCATGAACACATTCAATGGACTGGACATGGGATTAGGGAATTTGACGCGTCTGTCGAACGCCAAGACGAGATCGATCAGCGCGGAAAATTTCACCGGGGAAAAAGGAAAGGCCGGCATGGCCACGGAAGGAACGGGGGCGCAATGCGCCCGGGATCTCGGACAAGGGTGGAAGATCTCCCCTTCCGTCGAGATCAAGGCGGGAACCGAGTTTGTGCTGGCGGACATTGTCGGGCCGGGTGCGATTCAGCACCTATGGCTTACCTGTTTCCCCAACAGTTGGCGCCATATGATTCTGCGCATGTATTGGGACGGGGAAGAGACGCCTTCGGTGGAAGTGCCGATCGGCGATTTCTTCTGCAACGGCTGGTGCGAGCGAAGCAATGTGAACTCGTTGCCGATTGCCGTCAATCCGGCCGGGGGAATGAACAGCTATTGGGTCATGCCGTTTCGCCGCAGCGCCAAATTGACGGTGGAGAACCGGATGACGGACCATGTCGTGCTGTATTACCAGATCGATTACACGCTCACCGAAGTTCCCGCCGATGCGGCTTACTTCCATGCGCAGTGGCGCCGCAGCAATCCCGTCAAGTATAAGGACGTGCATACGATTCTGGACGGTGTCAAAGGCAAAGGCCATTATGTAGGCACCTATATCGGCTGGCAAGTCAACAATACCGGATGGTGGGGCGAAGGGGAGATCAAATTTTACATGGACGGCGACAAGGAATTCCCGACGATCTGCGGAACCGGTACGGAAGATTATTTCGGCGGAGCGTGGAATTTCGAACAACCGGCGGGGGAATACGGTCTGTACTCCACTTCCTTCCTCGGTCTGCACCAGGCGATCAAACCGGACGGACTGTACCGCAGCCAACAGCGGTTCGGCATGTACCGGTGGCATATTATGGATCCGATCCGTTTCGAGGAAGAGTTGAAAGTAACGATTCAAGCGCTCGGATGGAGAAGCGGAGGCCGCTATTTGCCGCTGCAAGACGATATCGCGTCGACCGCTTTCTGGTATCAAGCGGAGCCGCATGCGGCCTTCATGCCGCTGCCGGGCAACGACGGGCTTGAAGTGATATAAGATCATACATTGCGGGGGCTTCGCTCATCGCCTGGCGGGATTGTACCTCGGGGCGACGGAAGCCCTCGCTTCCTCATTTCCGCCCAATGGACGGTAAGTGCCATGCACACAAGGAAGGGAGGAATCCGATTATGTTCCATTCGTTGCGGGCCCGCCTCATTATAATGTTTTCCGTGCTCCTCATGATTCCGCTCGTCGCGATCATCGGAATCGTGATCAACGTCTCGACCGACGTCATCGGCAAATTGATTCGCGTCTCCACTTCGCAAACAATGAATCAATATGCGGAATACGTCAATTCCTTGACCGGCCGCGCAGAGGAAGTCGCCGAACAGGTATTGGCCAGCGAAACGGCACAGGATTGGATTGTCTTGCAACAAGAGCGCAAGCGCGCTTCGCAGACGGAGTTCGCGAGCAATATGAAGATGCAGCAGTATTTATCCGCGATTTCCAGCAACCATTCGCAAATCGAATCGGTGGCCGTTTTTTTCGAGGATTGGTACGGCATCTGGTCATTTAACGACGAGTATACGCAGAAGGACTGGTACGTTGCCTATCAACAAGATCGCGTTCGGTGGACGCCTTCCCACTATGACAGAGATCAACCGTCGATTTCCATGAGAACGCTTCCAATCAATAGTTACATTCATCCGCTGACCCAATTGGATACGTTGACGAATGTCGGCCTGATCAAAGTAAATATCGCGACGGAGCAAATACAGAGGCCGCTCGACCAGATTCGCCTAGGCGATACGGGGCGCGTGTATTTGCTGCAGTCGGACGGGAAGCCGGTGCTGGGCCAAGACTTGGCGCAACATTTGCCTGTTCTGCAAAGCGGATTGGGCGAAATCGAGACGGCGCATATGGCGAAGGGCGGGGATACCGTCCGCATCGTCGACGGGAAGGGCGAGCCCTATTTATTGTTTTACCGCAAATTGGACGCCGCGGGCTGGATCTTGGCCGGCGTCGTCTCGGAGGGGGAACTGTTCGGCAGAATCGCGGGTATCCGAAGACTGGCGCTTCTCTGCGGCGGGGTATCGTTCCTGGCGGCCGTTCTGGCCGCCTACTGGCTGTCTGCGGGGATTGCCAAGCCCCTGTCCAGATTGGCGTCCTCCATGCGCTGGGTGGAGAAGGGCGATTTGGCGAAAGCGGAGAACCGCATGCCCGGCGTGACCTCGCGCTACCGCGAAGTCGATTTCGTCATCTCGATGTTCGGTCGCATGCTCGCGCGCTTGAGGGAGTATATCGAGCTCGAAGTCGAGCTTACGATCCGTAGAAGGGATGCGGAGTATAAAGCGCTCCTCCTGCAGATGAATCCCCATTTTCTCTATAACACTTTGGAAGCGATCGGCTCGCTCGCCGTTCAGGGACGCGATCGCGACGTGTTGAAGGTGACGGAATCGCTCGGCTTGATGCTGCGGTATTCGCTCAAGCTGGACAGCGAGTTCGTGCCGTTGCAAGAAGAATTGAAGTACGTCCGGTACTATGCGGCCATTTTGACGCAGGTATACGGGGAACGCATTCATATGTCGGTCCGAGACGAAACGGGAGCAGCGCAGGCGCGGGTGTTGAAGTTTATTTTGCAGCCGCTTGTGGAGAACGCCGTCAAGTACAGCATGGATTATACGGAAAAGGTGGAGATCGCGCTGACGGTGCGTCCGGAAGACGGAGGCCTGTCGATCGCGGTAAGCGATAACGGGCCCGGGATGAGCCGGGAGCTTGCGCTGCAGCTGATGAATATGCCGGCCGCCGATCGCGGCCAAGATATTCTGAATAGCGAAGGGAGAAAGATCGGGCTGCGGAACGTCATCGCGCGTTGCAGATTGTGCTACGGCGACGGGTTTCGCTTGCAGATCGAGTCGGAACCGGGAGCGGGGACGACGATTCGATTGAAATTGCCTCAAGGAGGGGATTGCGATGTATCGGGTCATGATTGTTGACGATGCCGATGAAATACGGAACGGGCTTAAGCTGAAGGCGAATTGGCGGCAGTACGGGTTCGACGTATGCGCCGAGGCGCGAAACGGGAGAGAAGCGCTGGACATCTTGGCGGAGCAACCTGTGGAGCTGTTGATTACGGACATCCGAATGCCGGTGATGAACGGGCTCGACCTGCTTGCCGCGTGCAGCGCGTCCCACCGGGCAACGAAGCTGGTCGTGCTGTCCGGTTACGACGATTTCCAGTATGTGAAGCGCGCCATGCAATGCGGGGCTGCCGATTATTTATTGAAACCGGTGATCGGCGAGGAACTGGAGAAAGTGATCGTCAAGGTGAAGGAGGCGTTGGATGAGGAGAAGAGGCAACAAAGGGCGGATGCCGGGCTGCACTTGCAATTGTCGAAAAGTATGAGGTTGATCCGGGAGCAGTTCATTCTGCAATTGGCGAAAGAAGGCGCGCCTTCGATCCGCGAAGTCATGGAAAAGGCCGAGCATCTGAGTCTCCGGCATTGGATCGGCGAAGACATGTGCGCCTTCATCGTAACGGTCGAGATGCGGATTCCGGAGAGAGTGAGAGCATCCGCGTTTCGGCCGGATTTGATGCGGACCGCTTATCAGATGGTATGCCGGGAAATCGCGGAGCAATATAAGCAGGAGGCGATCGCTTTCTACGATATGAACTTTCCTTCCATGATGCATTTCCTGCTGCGGCCGGCGCCGGCCGGGACGTCCCCCGCCTCGGACCCGAACCGCTTCGCTGCTGCGGTGCAGAGGGAGGCGAACCGCTACCTGCAAATCGATACCGCAACGGGAATCGGCCGGCGGATTTCGAGCCCTGCGGACATGAAGGACGGCTATGCCTCGGCGCTCTTGGCATGGAGCCGCAACCGGCCGGACGGCGGCATGTCCGTCGCTTCCTCCGTTCCAGCGGAAGAGGAGGGAACCGTACCCGATCAATTGGAACGCAAACTGGGCTTGGCGCTGGAAAGAGGGGAAGCCCGGTTGCTGCCCGGCCTTATCGCCGAATGGCTGTCGCCGAGCTTGCGGCAATCGATGCATTCGTTTTATTACGCCGTCGTGAAGATGATTTTCGTCTTCGATGCCGCGGCCAGGAAATTCCAACTGGAGCATGAGCCGTTTCAAGAGTTGCTGTGGGAAATCAGTCCGGCTATGCGATCGTTCGACGCTTGCGACGAGGCGGCGGAACGGCTGCTCCGCTTCGGGCAAACGATCGCGGAGGCCGTTCGCCGGCAAAAAGCGTCCAACGGCGAAGAGATCGTGGCCATGGTCCGCCGCGAGATCGAGGAGAATTACGGGTGCGGGTTGAGCCTGACGGCGCTGGCCGACAAATATTATATCAATGCCGCCTATCTGTCGGATTTGTTCCATAGGCAAACGGGGATAACCTACAGCCAGTACTTGTTCGACATCCGCATGAGGCATGCCGGGCGGCTGTTGCGGAACGGCGATTTGCGGATTCACGATATCGCGTCGCTAGTAGGATTTACCAACACCGGTTACTTTTGCACCGCCTTCAAGAAGCAATTCGGCGTGAGTCCCGCGGAATACCGAAAAAACCAAAAAAATGAAAACATAATTGCCAAAGACAGCAAATATCCGCTCCGGCGCAGGATGATATGATGTGTTTACCTGATACAAATACGGTTTGAAGGGAAGGGGACGCATATGAAGAAAACCGCAAATATCTTCAGTCTGGCGATGGCCGCCGTACTGATTCTGGGCTTGCTCGCCGGCTGTTCCGGCAGTCCGGGCCAAGGTGCGGGCACGAAGGAGAACGGCGCAGAAGAGGCGAACGGGACGAAAGGATCTTCAAACGATAAAGTCACGATTACCTATTGGCGTCACGACAACGAGTCCGAGGTCAAGGCGCTTAAGCAATTGATCGCCTCTTTTCAACAAGAGAATCCGAATATTACGGTCAAGATGGAGATTATTCCTTACAGCGACTATGAAACGAAAATCCGCACCGCGCTCGCCGGCGGAGGCGCGCCCGACATTATGGGCGTCGACGGCCCGTTTATCGCCTCGTACGCTCATCAGGAAGCGATCGTTCCGCTGGACGAATATTTTGCGGAGGACGGCGATTTCGACGATATCTCCAAGCCGGTCCAGCAAAGCTTGACGTATAACGGCAAGGTATGGGCCGCTCCGTTAAACGACGCCAGCGTGGCGATGTTCTATAACAAGAAATTGTTCGAAGAACAGGGCATTCCGCTGCCTTCGCAAAACCCGGACGAAGCGTGGACATGGGAGCAAGTATTGGATGCCGCCAAGAAAATCAACAATCCCGCCAAGGGCGTTTACGGTTGGGACCCGGCATGGGGGCTGGGACCGGGAGAGGGCTCGGCTTTCGTCAAGATGACGTATCTGTGGCAGGCGGGCGCCGATATTCTCAGCGAAGACGGGAAGACGGCCCAAGGGCACTTGAATGCCCCGGAGGCCAAGCGGGCGCTGGAATTTTTCAACGGATTGTATAACGACTCGAAAGTGGCCGCCAAGGAGCTTCCCCCCGACGCGTTCGAATCCGGCAAAATGGGCATCATGATGAACGGCCCTTGGCATCTGCCGTATCTCGAAAGCCATTTCCCGAATTTCAAGGATTGGGCCGTGGCGCCGCTCTGGAAAGACAAGGAGCAAGTGACGCCGATGGGCAGCTGGAATATGGCGATCACGAAGCAATCGAAGCATCCGAAGGAAGCGTGGAAGTTTGTCAATTGGGTTACGGGCAAGGAAGGAGCCAAGGTATGGTACAAGGAGACGAAGAATCTTCCCGCCCGCCTGTCGGTAGCGGATGCGTTCCCGGAGCTGCAGGAATATCCGCTTAACATTTGGGTGAAGCAGTCGTCAACGTACGCCAGACCGCGCCCGGTATCGCCGGCGTATCCGGCGATCAGCAAAGCGATCACCGAAATGTTCGACGCGATCGTTCTGGGCAACCGCAATGTCGACGATGCGCTGACCACGGCAGTGGATAAAATCGATAAAGCGATTGCCAACGTGAAGTAGAGAGAAGTTTGAGTTCGTAAGGGGAGGGCTTAGCCGAATGCGAAGTTCGAATGCCAAGCGTTCCCCTGTCGAACGTTCGAGAGAGGAGGTTTGCCGTGCGTACGACGAGAAGAGCAGGATCGCCGCGCATGTTTTCTTATCAACGGCAGGAGGAATGGTCCGCTTATCTGTTTATTATCCCCGCTGTCGCCAGTCTAGCCGTTTTTACGTTTTACCCGATGATATCCGCGCTGATCGTCAGCTTTCAGGACTTTAACCTGATCAGTCCGAATTCCTATTTTATCGGGCTGGATAATTATATCGAACTGTTCAAAGACCGCCAGTTTCTGGACAGCCTCGTTCACTCGTTCCATTTCGCGATCGTCGTCATTCCGGTACAGACCGCGATTGCGCTCGGCCTTGCGCTGCTGGTGCAGAAGACGGCGTGGTACAGCGGTTTGTTCCGCACGATGTATTTTTTGCCGGTCATTATCGCGGTCGGCGTCGCCTCCACCGTGTTTCGACTATTGTACAATCAAGATTTCGGATTGTTGAACGGGGTCCTGAAATGGCTCGGGCTTCCGACAGTTAGCTTCCTGTCCGATCCGAGCGTCGCGATGTATGGTGTCATGATTCTGGGGATGTGGAAGGCGGCGGGATTTTTCATGATCATCTTCTTGGCCGGACTCGCCAATATTCCGAAGGATGTCTACGAAGCGGCTCAGGTGGACGGGGCGACGAAGGCGGCGATTTTCCTCAGAATTACGTTGCCGCTGCTGCGCAAGACGACGGCTTTCGTCGTCATCATTACGACGATCGACGCGATCAAAATATCGGGGCCGATCTTCATTTTGACGAACGGGGGACCGGCCGGTTCCACCACGACGGCCACCTATTTTATCGTCAATCAGGCGTTCGACCAGTTGCGAATGGGGTACGCCACGGCGGCTGCGATGATTCTGTTCCTGATTGTGTTATGCATCTCGATCTTTCAGATGAAGTTTTTCAAATCGGACGACGAATCGTAGGGGGGGAGACTTATGAATCAAGGACTGTTGCGCGCGGCAAAGCTGCTGGTCATGGCCGTGTTGGCTTTTGTCGCGCTGCTGCCGATCGTCTGGATGATTCTCGGCTCGTTTCGCAGCCATGAGGAAATTTTCCGGTACTCAAGCGAGTTGGAATGGAGGACTTTGATTCCGGTCCAGTGGACGCTGGACAACTACAGGGCCATCTTCACCGACGCGGTCAAGCCTTTCGGGCGTTTCATCGCCAACACGCTGACGGTGGCGGCGCCCGTAACATTGTTGTCGCTGTTTTTCAACTCGCTGGCCGCCTTCGCTTTCGCCAAAATGAAATTCCGGTTCAAGAAAATCATCTTCGCCGTGTTCCTCTCGGCGCTTGTCATTCCGGGCGAGGTGACGCTCGTTCCCACGTATTTGACCGTGAACCGTTTCGGGTGGATCGATACGTATACCGCCTTGATCGTGCCGGCGATCGTCTCGGTGTTCAGCGTTTTTCTGCTCGTCCAGTTCTTCTCCGATATTCCGCGCGAGCTGCTGGAAGCCGGGCGGATTGACGGGGCGTCCTGGTTCGGCATTTATCGGCAAATCGTCTTGCCCGCCTCCGTGCCGGCGCTTGTGACCCTGGCGATCATCACGTTCCTGGGCCAATGGGATTCTTACCTGTGGCCGCTCGTTGTCATTAACGACCAGGACAAACAAATGCTGCAAGTCGCGATCGCGGCGTTCTCCAACGCCCAGGTGACGGAATGGGGCCGAATTCTGGCCGCCGACACCGTTAGCTCGATCCCGATCCTGATCCTGTTCGTCTTCTTGCAAAAATACTATGTCCGCGGCATTACCATGTCCGGCATTAAAGGGTGAGCTTGGCGACTCGATCGACGTCCTCCGATAGGAGGGCGGTTTTTGCTTGGGGAGGGTGGGCTGTTTAATTCGAACGCGTCGGTTCCTTTTTGCGATTCGGCCTATCATCGTAACTCTTTATGAAGCCTTCTGTCGATATCCCTCTCGCTCAGTCGGTTAAGGTACGAATCATGGGACTGCCTACTACTGGATTGAACAAATTTACATATCAAGCAAAATAATGAAACGAAACAAGGGCGTTACTTACCAGTATGCGACGGCTTTGATGAAACGTATCGGCATCGGCGACAAGACCAACGGGTTCCAAGGGCAGGGAATCGCTCCGGACTGACCCGGCTATCGAATTGCGGTCAGACCGCAAGCAACCGACCTTTCTGAACGAAGGGGATTTCGGCAAAAGGAGGAGAACGATTACCCAAATCGGCTTGGGAACAACAAATGCTCACCCTAGCCTGGCCGAGCCGGAAACATCATGGTTCCGGCTGAGCGGCGCTTTCTAGTTGCAGATCCGTATACGCTTGCTTGATGTGATGCAGCGCTTCGCCATGTTTGACGATGTTGTTGCCCAGTGTGGCCAGTGCGAACAATAGAATGAGGACGAGCAGCGCCGTTTTGGCGATTCCGCCTTTCAACCGGTTGATGAATGTTGCGCCAAGCAGGAAGATGGCGAAAAGGAAGTGGCCGGCGTACAAATACATATCGTACTTGAACGCTCTTAGACCGAAACCGACGACGATATGCAGCAGCAGGGCGAATATAATAAAAGATGCCAGCACCCACGCTTCCCGCGTCTTGATTCCCCGGATGAACCCGAGCAAAGCCAGAATCAATAGAGCAGCGCCTATCATATGCACGTAAAAAGGGTAGGGACGAGCCAGATCGGTTGCAACGGCGACAATCCCCGGATCGATCATCGCGACATCCGGCGTGAGCACAGGGCTGACGCCAAGCATATAGAAGGCCTGCCAATGATTGACGAACGAGAACGGAGCGACATAGCTGAGGCCGCCACTAGCCAAGGTAGCCGTCCAACTGGTAACCCAGGAACGCCCGTCAAAGACGAGCCATTGCAGCGCCGTAAACGCGACGACCAGCAGCAGGGCGACGGCAACAACCGAACCGAAGGCTTTGAACGTCCGCTTGTCGCGGCGGGCGATGCCGTTGAAGAGCATAGCGCCCGTTAACGGCACGATATTCGTCGAGGTCATGGCAAAGTTGACGAAGGCCAGCGATGCGTATGGGCCCGTTCGGATGGTTGGAGCTGCTGATTCCCGGCTGTATTGAAAATAAAGGACGGACCAAATGAGCATCCATTGCATGTAGGGATAAGAGTCGGGGATCATGGCCGTAAACAAATTATACGAGCTGATGCCGAAAAACGCGGCAAACCCGATCGCCAGTACATTGCCCGCTTCGCTGTTGCGCAAGTAATAATAGATCAGCACCGCGCCAAGCGCGTTGACGGCCGATTGCAGCACGAGAAAAAACAGATTGCCTCCCCAATGGGAAGCGATATAGGCGAGCGAACCGGCCAGAAAGTTCATTAGCGGATGAATGATCGAAATATTGTAATACCCATAATACATGGACGGATCGAAGTTGAACAAATTCAGCATAAACGGCGCCCCGTAGAACGGATTATGCTCCGCCAATACCGCCGCATTGTCCTTGATGAACGCCAGGAACGGAAGATCCATCGCGATATAGAACACAGTAAGCGCGACGAATAACGCTAACGCTTTGTAGTTATCTTGTCTGTTCCGCAGCAAGTATCCGAGAAATTTCATCGTTACCACCCATCGTAGAAAGTTTTTTTTATAGAATTAATAAGAGCAGCCCTGAAACGATGCAGGCGACGCCGGCAATTTTGAACATGCCGATCGTTTCTTTGAAAACCCATTTGGCGAGCAGCAAGGCCCAAATAAAGGTGAGCGCGTTGGCGGGCATCACGACAGTATAGGGAAGCTCTCTCAGCAAATAAATATTGAGAAGGGCGCCTAGCCCGTAGAACATACAGCCAATTAACAAGGTGACGATCTTGCGATGAAGCGAGAACTTTTTGAAGAAGACGCTGCCCAGCGCACCGAACAAGGTCATGACAGGGAGCAAGAAGAGCGGCAGATTACTTATCATAGGATGTCAAAGTCACCCCGATCCCGAGCAGCGCGACGGCCGCCGCCTTCTTCAACGTAATGTCTTCCCCGAGAAAAAGATCGCCGTAAACGAGCGCAAAAATATAGCTGACGCACATAAGCGGATAGGCGACGGACAGCTTCTCCAGCGCAAAAGCTTTGATCATGAACAGCGCTCCTGCGCCATAACATAGAAAGCCGACGGCCATATAGATCAGGTTCGCATGCCCCCATTTCCAGAAGAGCTGCCCCGTAGCTGTGAGAAAAGCGGACACGATCATCAGCATTTTGCCGGTATGGCGGCGGTTTAACTTTTCCATCGTAGTTCCTCCAGTTCCGGACTGTATTGATTGATCAGGTACCGGTTCTTCACGAGCAGGAACATCGGCATATCCGACAACGAATCGGAGTAAGCCGCGGAATGCTCATAATCGATCCGGATGCCGGCTTCTTGCAAGTACCGATGGATACGTACCGCCTTCTCATCTCCCTTGCAATTGCCGCCTACGATGCGGTTGGTATAGCGCCCATTGCTGCAGGCCAGCTCGGTTCCGATCACCTCATCGACGTCAGGCAGCTTTTTGAAATATTTCATGTAGGCGTGCGGAGAAGCGGTCACGAGCAGCACATGACAGCCGCTTTCTTTCCTGCGTTTCAATTCTTTCCGTGCGTCCCCGTATAGATTGGGTTCCAGGACGGAGTCGTAAAACTCCTCCAGCTCGGCTTCGCTGAAGAAGCGGATGGCATAGAAGAAGGAAGCCTTCACCTCCTCCACCGAAATAAGGTTAAGCTTATAAAGCGCCGTTTTCCATCCGATTGCCAATAAGTTGAATGCGGTCAACGGCTTCTTCCTAATCCCGTACCAGACGAACTGAAACATCGAATCGTTCCGAATCAACGTTTTGTCGACATCGAATATAGCCACTTTCTTCTCCATCATCCTCTTCCTTCTATCTCATAATCTTCCATCCCTGCGCTTGCATTGCTTATTCGAAGAACGCCAGAATAAACACGACGCTGACGACATAGAGAATCGCGGTAACCAGAATATGCTTGTCCTCGAACAACACCCGATCCGGGGAGCCGCCCTTATGCTCGATATGAATGAGATAGAGATACCTGAAAATCCCGTAGATGACCAAAGGGATCGTCCACATCAAATGGATGGTGCGTCCGGACGTAAAAGTAAACAAGGAATAGCTGATAATGGTCGCTGTCGTCACAATGCTGTTGAGTTGATCCAGCAAGGCGAAGGAATACTTCTCCAGCACTTTGCGGTGCGTGCCCTTGCCGATTTCCAGCAGGGACAGCTCATGCCTTCTCTTGCCGATCGCCAGAAACAAGGACAGCAGCATCGTACAGATGAGAAACCAGGGCGTAAGCGGGACATGAATAACCAGTCCGCCCGCAATGGCGCGCAATACGAAACCGGCGGCAATGACCATCATATCGACAATGACGACATGCTTCAGCGCGAAAGAGTAAGAGACATTGAGCGCAAAATAGACGACGAGCACCAGGGCGAACAACGGATTGAGAAACCATGCCGCGATGAATGAACCAAGCAGCAGGACGGCGCCGAACGCCAGCGCGAGCCGGGGATTCAGCGCCCCGGACGCCATCGGGCGATTGCGCTTCACCGGATGATTGCGGTCGGATTCCCGGTCCGCGTAATCGTTCAGAATATAGACGCACCCGGCTACAAAGCTGAATAGCAAGAAGCCTGCGATCGAATCCAGCACTTTCACGAGATTGATCGAGGTAAAGGAAAACAGCAGCGCTGCGAAAATGAGCAAATTTTTCGTCCACTGATGCGGTCTTAACTGCAGGAACAGGAGCCGCGGTTGGTTGGCTTGATTGGTCATGGCTGTTTGCACGGACGATTCCTCCTTAGCTGCATTAAATTGATTCTACTAGTAGACGATTCAACCATAGAAAAAGTTTATATTATTTTCGATAAAAATAATCAACAGATTTGTCATTGGAAAAACATTGGAAAATTGGAAAAATCAATGGCTTGGAGGGGAAACGCGAAGGTGATATAATCTTGAACGACTTCTGAGAAAGGACTAACAATGAAGTGAACGATGTACCGCTTAATCAACGCAAATTGCTGCAGCCCGTCCGCAAAGCGGAGACCGGCCGCGTTCCGCTATTCTATTGGATGGCGATATTGTTTCTATTGAAAATGATGCTGCTTCGCCACTTCTTTCACCAGGAAATCGTATGGACCCGTCTGGCTGCGGATGCTGCCGCTTTGCTGGCACTGTTGAGCCTGGTCGAGCTCGTGACGCCGATGCGGCGGAAGGCGATCGCGTATTGGCCTTTGAATGCGGCCTATTCGCTCGTATTATTCGCGGCAACGCTATACTTCGAGCATTTTAATTCGATTCCGACATACACGGCTTTGTATGCCCTGCATCAAGTTGGGCAAATTACATCTAGCGTCATAGAGACGATTCAACCTAGCAACTTTTTGTTTTTTGCGGATCTCATTATTGCTGTGCTAGTATGGATGTTCTGCAAAGTTCGCCATTCCCGGCTGCCTGCGAGCAAATCCGTCAATAAAATCGGCTTGCTGATTGTATTTATCGCAGGTTTGGCCTTGTCCGCCCGCTTCATTCAGGCAGGCATGCCGATTCAGAACGAGCTTGCCGCGGCGGAAAAAGAAGGCTTCTTAAACTATCAAATTACCTCGGCCATCAAGAGCGCGAAAGACCATAGCATCGCTGTGACGGGGAATCCCGATGAAATCGCGGAGGAAATCAACCGATTGCAGTCCTCCTATCCCTATACGGCCAAGAAAAGGGAGACGCCTGCCTACTTCGGCGCCGCGAAGGGCAAGAACGTCATTATACTCCAATTGGAGTCGTTCCAGAATTTCCCGATCAATCTGTCGGTGGAAGGGAAGGAATTGACGCCGGTCTTGAACAAGCTGGCGGCGGAAGGATTGTATTTTCCCCATGTGTTCCAGCAGATCGGCAACGGCAATACTTCCGATGCGGAGTTTATGTCGAATACGTCCATCTACCCGACAGGCAAGATTGCCATGTCAACAGGGTACGGGGACCGCAAGCTCCCTAGCCTGCCGCGGCTGCTGCGGGAGAGGAACTATGCAACGAGCACGTTTCATGTGAACGATGTGACCTTCTGGGATCGGGACAAGCTGTATCCGGCGATCGGTTTCGATCATTATTACGACAAGCCGTTTTATAATGACGATAAGTTCAACAACTTCGGCGCTTCGGATGAGGAACTGTATCGGGTCGGCGTCGACCAATTGGCGGAGACGAGCAGGCAGGGCAAGCCGTTCTACGCGCAGTTCATTACGGCCTCCAGCCATCATCCGTTTCTGGTGCCGGAAGACCGCCGCAAGATCGCCCTGCCGGATGCGATGAACGGAACGCAGCTTGGCGATTATCTGTACGCGGTCCATTACACGGATTATGCGATCGGCACGCTGATTGACCGGTTAAAGGAGAAGGGATTATGGGACGACACCGTCCTTGTCATTTACGGCGATCACTATGGCTTGCCGCCGGAGCAGAACGATCCGCAGACCATTCGCGATTTGCTCGGTATTCATTATGATTCGCAATTATCCCGTTTTAATATACCGTTGATCATTCATATGCCGGGCGGCGCCGAGGGCAAGACCGTCGAGACCGTGGGCGGGCAGGTCGATATGATGCCGACGCTTGCCAATTTGCTGGGCATTTCCTTGCCCGACGAGCCATTCACGGCGTTCGGCCACGATCTGCTGAACATCGATAAGAACGTAGTGGGGATGCGTTATTATTTGCCGACCGGTTCGTTCTTCAACAACGACGTTTTGTTCGTTCCGGGAACAGGTTTTGAAGACGGCGAAGCCATCTCGATCAAGACGCAGGAGCGGGTCGCCGATCTGACGCCGTACCGCGCCGATTACGAGTATATATTGAAGCTGATGGAGCTGTCCGACCGGTATGTCGGGTCGCTGCCGAAGCGTTAATGTGCAGCCTATAAGCTCTGCTGTGACGATCGTCATGGCGGGGCTTTTTTACATTGATTTGCGGAGTATTTGATTGAAGGATGATATACTTTATACCAAAGCATCAGAGAACATGGAAATGCACTTTTAAAGTAACGAGGAGGTATATCATGGAATTTTATAAATTTGATAAAGATAGCGGTAAACATATTTCAAAATTCAATTCTAATTTCATTATGTCTCGTATTCTTCAAACGGATAAGGCAACTCATATCGGATGTCTGCACTTAGATGAAAACGGTGTTATTGGGTATCACCAGGCAGTTGTATCGCAGCTTCTTTTAATTATGCATGGAGAAGGATATGTAAGAGGCGAAAAGGAAGAGTATGATAAAGTGCAGGCCGGAGACGCTGTGTTTTGGGAAAAAGATGAATGGCACGAAACAAAGACAAGTACCGGATTAACCGGTATTGTCATTGAAGGTGATGACTTAAATCCATCATTGTTTATGCCTCTAAAGAAATAATGCGGCTACAATCATTTTCATCCCTGCGATTTTCGGCGTTTTCAAAGGGCGAGCGTTTCTCGATAGATAGAAGCTGATATAATAGGAGAAGCATGATAGAAGCGGAGGGAAATCTATGCATACCAAAGAGAGCCTGATGCACGATCTGGAACAATTGCGGATTCCCGGCAACGGGACGCTGCTCGTGCATTCTTCGTACAAAAGTTTAGGCCATGTCGAAGGAGGGGCGGATACGGTTCTGGATGCTTTGTCTGCCTATATGCGGGACGGGCTGCTGGTGCTGCCGACGCATACATGGTCCACGATCAATGCGAACAATCCGAAATTTTATGTGGCCGATTCGCCGGTTTGCGTTGGCATTTTGCCGGAATTATTCCGCAAGCGCCCCGGGGTCGTGCGCTCCTTGCATCCTACGCACTCCGTAGGGGCTCTAGGGAAAGACGCGGAAGTTTTCGCAGCAGGGGACGAACGATTCGATACGCCTTGCGCTCGAGGCTCGGCGTGGGGGAAGTTGCTCGATCGGGAAGCTCATATTTTGCTATTGGGCGTCGATTTGCGCAGAAACACGTTCATTCACGGCATTGAAGAGTGGGTTGATATACCCGGAAGAATGACGGATGAACACGAGCAGCTCTACACCGTATTGCCGGATGGCACCGAAATTGCGGTACCGTCGCGCAGACATTGCGGATTGAATTGGTCGGAGCATTTCTGGAAAGTGGAAGACGCTTTGCTGGATTCCGGCGCCATGGTCTATGGCCGAATGGGCGATGCGCAGGTGCGTCTATGCGATACCGTTCGGATGACCGAAGTGATTACCCGATTGCTTCGGCACGATCCGGATTTGTTCTCCGACAACGAACCGTTAGCATTTGAGGATTTGCTTTAAAAGTAACAATAAATAGGCCGTCTCCGGAAAGGATGCGACCTATTTTTTTGTTTTCAACCTTGCCTCACCAGCCGAAAATGACATCGAATACGGGCTTTGTATGGCCGCCCGGGTACATCACATATAATAGTACGTACACCGCTGCACCGGTAATCGCAGTGACAAACCACATGACCGAAGTAACGCGCCCCCATTGGCGGTGCTTGGCATATCTTTCTTTGAAGCCGAGGACAATCGTTGTGATGCCGAATACGGCTGCGACCGTCGCCAGGACAATGTGGAATAGCAGAAACACCAAGTAGTAGGGCTTCAGGCTATCGGGACCGCCCCACTCCGTATTTCCCACGAAGATGGTGCGCGATACGTAAACGATAAAAAATAATGCCGCGAATACCGCTCCGGCCAACATAACCTTCTTGTGCGCATCCAGCTTCCGCTTCGCCGCAAGGTTCCAACCGATCGCGACCAACACGGCGCTAATGACGATCAAGCAGGTACTAATCGTCGGAACGATGGTGTAAATAGACATGGATCCCCACCCATTCCTTTCTGTTGATTTACTTGTCGATCACCGCGTTGGGTTGGCCGATCATTCTGATAATCACGTTAGGAATGGCCAGCAGCAGCACAAGGGAGCCGTAAACGCCAATGGTATAGCTGGCAGCATAGACGAAACCGAATCCCTGATGAAAAAGGGTGGTGATGAGATGAATCGACATGTTCGTAAAACAAAAGGCATAGCTGCGGATCATCCAGTTCCGGTGCCGGGCGATCCGCTTCTTTTTGATCTGGACGAGCGCGATAATGGTGATGATCGGCCATATGATGTTGAGCGCATTGAACCCCATGCTGCTTATTTTGCCTCCGGTGGCGTAAGGGGCCATGTACCCGGAGGTCAGCACGACAAGCAGTACGGACACGAGATACACGTAGCCGTTGATGCGATGGAACATGCGGCTTCGCTCACGGATCCGATTCGAAAAGTTGATCAGCCCCGCCGCCATGGCAATGCAGGCGAAGGCAACATGAACGTACATCACGTTTAACCACACAGGAAGATTCAGCTCGCGCTTCAGCCCGGTTTTATGGCTTAAAAATGCTGCGGCTTCAGGATCGATCAAGTAATTTTTCACCAAGGCGTACAAAATAAATAGAATGCTTACACCGGCCAAAAGACCGTATAATGTTCTCTGTTTCTTCATTTGGACGACAACCCCCGAGGCTCCATATTTCGTGCGAATAACTACATTTCGGCCAGGTTAGGAAAGACGCTTGCCTGTTAGTCTGGATGCCGGCAGCAGGCCGGCCTTGGCGACTCCGGTCATTTCATCTCCGTTGACGACCACTTCGAATTTCAGATTCAAGCGCATCGGTTTCGTGATTTGCAGCGACCAGGCAAGCGTGTTGTCCCGCAGTGCGGGATGCATAAACTCGACCGTCTCATCCCCTTGGATTGCCTTGCCTTGGATCGTCCCGTTACCGGTTGAAATGGAGAGCCTGACGTGCATTTTGCCAACCGGCGTAGCGATGACCGTATCCCAATCCCCGTCGAAGACGGATGCCTGTGCGGTTGTATTAGGCAGTTTGCCGGGGGAGATCGCCGCATCGTCTGACGCGAGGTTCGGTTCGTCGCCCGCCGACGCTTGCCGCGTATTAGGCGCCATTCCTGTTTCTCTCCAAACCGTTCCCCTGCGTTCAAATTCGAATAATTGCTCTACTTCGTGTGCGATGCGCGGCCCAAGCTCGCGTTCCACCAAATACAGCGCGACATCGAGTCCCGAAGTGACGCCGCCGCCGCTCACCAGATTGCCGTCGTCCACTACGCGCGCCGCGACGGGAATGGCCCCGGTCGCTCCCAGCACATCCATGCCCAGATGATTCGTGACCGCATGTCTGCCTTCCAGCAGCCCTCCCATGGCCAGCAGCAGGGAACCGCCGCATACCGTGGCGACGACGATGTCTTTGCGCTTCAGCGCCTGCCCCATCATTCCGGTTAGTGCCGTATTCATAGCGCGATTCAGAATAGCCGGGATCGACTCGGGGCCGTCTCCTGCGACGGGGCCGGACGCGCCAGGCACGAGAATGATGCCCGCAAGTTCGGGATTCAATCTGCCGCTTGCCGCAATGGGCAGCCCGTTGATGCCGCTAGGTACGGATCTCGGCCCTTCGGCGGTGACGAGTTCCACGCTTAACGCGTTCTCGGCAAACATGGCAGCGGCGCTAAAAACCTCGTATGGCGCAATGGCATCCAGCAGGTCGAAGCCATCGAAAAGTACGATTTGAACATGCAACATAAAGAAATCCTCCCTATTCAAGTCAATTTGTCTGTTTACCATAACAAACGAATATCTCAAACGAAGTTGGAAAAAGTCACAAAACCATAAACAAATCGTCACAAAACATGGGGGCAAAGAGAAAACCGCGCTTGATTGCGCGGCTTTTCATCTTATATGACCCATATCGCCTCTCAATATAAATACATAATTGCTTGCAAGTCGCTTACATACAAATACACGACGGACCCATCATCGTTATATCCCGCTGAAACAAAATAATGATCTTGAAGCGTTTTAAAGTCTTTGTTTTTGGAAGATATCTCTGCGAGAAATTTTTGGTTGCTAACATCATAAACGTAATCAATGGAATGAGGCTCAGTTTCCCGATCGATCGCGTATTTTTTACCGTATAACGTAAACACATCTTGCTTCAAGTCTCCTACCTTTGAACCGCGTACGGTACGATACATTTTTTCGGAACCTTCGGTTAAACGAATCAATGCGACTGTTTTTCCTTCTCTGTAGATGATGTCAACGCCATGATCGTATTGATAAAAGAAACTGCTTTTTTCTCCCTGCCCCAGAACCTTCTCCGCCTCCTCTCTTTCCATTCCATAACAGACCTTCTGTTTCTCATCCATTGTAATAATACATAGGTCGCTTTCGGAAAGCGGCGTATCCGGCTTAAATCCTCCATCCCCACTACACCCCGTAAAGAACAACAATAGAGCTATGATCGTTACATATTTGAGCGGCATGTCTTCCTCCTACTATTTTTCCTAAAGTTTACCATGATACTTGAAATTTTAGTAGGAAATTGTTGAGAGGTGTCGAGTAGGGAGGTTCACTTCGGAAGTCGCGGGGAATTTTCGTTGTCTATGACGTAGAGCCACAAAAAAAAGAAACCAACGCGGGATAAAACATCCCAGCGCTGGTTTCCGATCGATTTACTTCACATATTCAAGAAGTCTTATAACAAGCGTGACGGCTTCCGCCCGGGTCGCCACTTGCCGGGGAGCGAAGCGATTATTGCCAACTCCTCCCACAAGCCCTGCATCGACCGCGGCAGCAATATACGGCCTCGCCCAGGCCGGAATATCCTTCGCATCGGTAAAGGCAAGTTTTGCTGCAGAATCGGGACGAATCCCCCCGGCGCGAACGATCATCGCCGCCAGTTCCGCCCGGTTCAACGGCTTATGCGGACCGAAAGTGCCGTCCTTGTAGCCGCTGATGATGCCTGCTTCCACGGCTTGCGCTACGGCATCCTTCGCCCATGAAGGAATGTTGCTCGTATCCGTGAATGTCAGCGGAGTGCCGCCTGCATCCAAATTCAAGGCGCGTCCCAGCATCGTAACGAATTCCGCGCGCGTCACTTGCCGATTCGGCCGGAAGGTTCCGTCGCCGTAACCGTTCACGAAGCCCGCCGCTACACCCTGGTCGATGGCCGCTTTGGCCCAATGCCCTTCGGTATCCTTCAGCGCCGGCGGGTTCTCGCGGCCTGATCCGGTACCTGGATTGCTTCCAGGCTGAGAGCCTGTGCTTGTGTCGCTGCCCGGATCCGTCCCATTGCCGGAATCCGAACCTTTATCCGAATCTGGTTCCGATCCGCTTCCCGAACCGGAACCAGCCCCCGTGTTGCTGCCTGTTCCTGAACCGGACGTTCCCGAACCCGGCGTCCCTGAACCCGGATTGCCCGGCTCGGGATTCGGCTTCGCGACATCCTTCTTCACGATGCCGAATTGATCTACGATGAACGGCTGTGCGTTGTTCTGGTTCTGATCGATTTCATACGTCACGGCTGTCAGTTTGCTGCCGTCAATGGTAATGCCGACGAAATTTTGCACTTGGCTGCGCATCGGACGCCGATTGTCTTTCGGGTCGGGACCGTATTTGGCCGCATGATTTTCTTCCGCCCGTTCGAACAGGCTGTAGTACGCATCCCCAAGACTTGGGCTCGGGTTTTTATAATAGACCTTCGGGCCTGCGGTGGCCGGGATCAAATAGATCGTACCGTCCGGATTGACCGAGTATTCAATCTTCTCTCCGTTCAGCGTCTCCGTAATTTTTACAGGCTCTGTTGCTTTGCCATTCGGCTTGATCGGTTTGGTACGAGCATAGATATGATCATGACCCTGCAACACAAGATCGATGCCCAGCTCCGCCATTAACGGAGCAATTTGGTTGCGGACGCCATTCGCTCCCATAATATCGGAATCCGTCGCATGATTGGAAGTGGTGTACGGACCTTTATGAATGTTGACGATGATCCACTTCGCTCCGGCTTTTTTGGCCTGCTGAACATCTTGTTTGAGCCACTCCACTTGCTCGACCGAGAAATTGTCATACGTATCCGAATCTTCATTGGAATTCAAAATAACGAAATGCGCATTGCTGTAATCGTAAGAGTAAAAGGCTCCGGTCTCGGTTGCCGAGTTTTCCGGCGGCAGTACATTAAAGTGTTCAATAAACGCATAGTTCTCATCCTCGTGATTGCCCGCGGAAGGCGCTAACGTCGTATGGAGCAAGCTTTCCTGCGAGTGTCCCAACAGCCAATTCCATTGTTCTTCCTTGACGCCTTTATCGACAATATCGCCATTGTGCACGACGAATTGCGCTTCCGGCACCGTAGCCAACGCTTTGGCGAGCGTCTCGGATGAAAGTATCGCTTCCTCTTCGTTCTTCGCCTGCGTATCGGCCAGATCGATAAACGTGAACGCGCCCTTCTCCGGTGCGGTCCGGAATGTGCCCGTGTCGCTCCAAACGCCAAGCGCCGCATCGCCTACGCGGAAAACATAGGACGTATTGGGCTTGAGCCCTGTTGCTTCCGCTTTATGCACAAGTTCTGCAGGCGAATTCGTAGAAGTCGCGGAACGCCCTTGGAACGAGATCGCATTCGCAAAGTCAGGGGCGGCGGCAGACTTCTCCACAACTTGAAGATCGCTGCCGGTCACCTGCTCGGAAGTATACCAGGTGAAGCCCTTGGATGTCTTGGTGTCGCCGTGGAACGTAACCGTCACTTTGCTCACTTTTTCCTCAACAGGATCCGGCTTCGTCTCTTTGGTAATTCCGAATTGATCTACGATGAACGGCTGTGCGTTGTTCTGATTCTGATCGATTTCATATGTCACGGCCGTCAGCTTGCCGCCGTCGATGGTAATGCCGACAAAGTTCTGCACCTGGCCTCTCACCGAGCTGGTTGTATCCCCGTACTTGCGGGCATGGTTCTCTTCCGCGCGCTCGAACAAATTGAAATACGCGTCTCCGAGTTCCGGCTTCTGGTTCTTGAAATACACTTTGGCGCCTGCGGTGGCGGGAATCATGTAGATCGTTCCATCGGGCTTCACCGCATATTCGATACTCTGGCCGTTCAGCGTCTCGGTAATTTTCGCCACGTCTTCAGCGGTTCCGTCGGATTTGATCGGCTTCGTCCGCGCATAGATGTGGTCATGGCCTTGCAGCACCAGATCGATCCCAAGCTCGTTCATGAGGGGAGCGATTTTGTTCCGCACGCCGTTCGCGCCAATGATGTCGCTGTCGGTGGCGTGATTCGAAGTCGTATACGGGCCTTTATGGATATTGGCGATAATCCATTCCGCTCCCGCAGCTTTCGCTTGCTCGACATCCTGTTTCATCCATGCCACTTGCTCTGCGGAGAAGTTGGCGTATTCCGGCGAATTCTCGTTCGAGTTGAGCACGATGAAATGCGCATTGCTGTAATCGTAAGAGTAATAGGCGCCGGTAATCGTCGCGGCGTTGTCCGGCTGTTGTACATTGAAATGCTCGTAGAAGGCATAATTCTTGTTCTCGTGATTGCCTGCGGACGGCACAATGGTGGTATGCAACAGGCTGGATTGCGAATGGCCCAGCAGCCAGTTCCATTCCTGCTCCGATGTGCCGTTCTCCACCACATCCCCGTTATGAACGACAAATTCGGCTTCTGGGATGGCGGCAAGCGCTTTGGACAAGGTAGCTGCGGACAGCATGGCCTCGCTTTCGTCCTTCGCTTGCGTGTCGGTCAAATCAATGAAGGTGAAAGCTCCATCCGCCGGCGCCGTCCGGAAGGTGCCCGTCTCGCTCCAGAGGTCCAGGCTGGAGTCGCCGACTCTGAAATAATAGGAGGTATCCGCCGTTAAACCTGTCGCTTCCGCTTTATGCACATGCTCTCCCGGGGAATTGGAAGAGACCGAAGTCCGCCCTGTGAATACTTGGGCCTGGCTGAAATCCGGCGCTCCGCCTTGATTCTCGACCACCTGCACATCGCTCCGGAAGGAGCCGAGCGGCGTATACCATGTAAATCCTTTCGCGCTAGTCGCATCGCCGTAGAAGGTTACGGTCACCTTGCTGATTTCAAGCGCCGGAGCCTGAACTAACGCTGTAAGCTCCATATCGAAGTAGAGGTCCGAACTGCTGTCGCTTTGCTGATGAACCTCGACCGCAATTTCGTTATTGCCGTCCTTCAAATAGGACTTCAGCGGCTGCGTCAGATCCACATTTTCATATAGCACCGGAAGATCTTTGTTTGAGATGGCTTTGGTGGAATACGTAATTTCGCCTTCCGGCATGCCGAAGCGGCGCACCTCATGCCCGTTCACATAGATCACGGCCCCGTCATCGATGCCGAAGGTGCCGAGAAGCTGTCCGTACCCATCGATCTCATCTTTATTCACTTGAAGATTCGTACGGAAATAGGTGGTGCGATGTTTGAGTTTTTTGTCCGGACCATAGCCAACTTCTGTGTTGAGCGGCCCAAAGGCGGAGGTTGCAATGCCGCTGCCATTATCCTTGTATCCGAATGGAGCAAACCCGGAATCCCAGAGGGAATCATCATACGTGGCTCTCCAAACGCTATTCAAATCTTGGCCCTGATCAAAATATTTCCACTCGCTGTTCCGCTCCAGCAGAATCATCGGCTCATCCTGCGTTGCCGCTTCCGCCGCAGGCGAGGATCCGAATCCTGCCAATAAACCGAACACTAGCGCCGTAGAAAGCAACATCGATAATAGCTTTTTGTACATGCGATCGATCATCTCCTTTTATTGTCGTAGAATGCGTTCCAACCTCTCAAACAGGTCTAGCATAACAAAGGGAGATCAATCGATTGTCATCGGGGGGTAAAAGGTGTGTAAAATTTGGTTGCACCATTTATAGGCTTGTAAAAAGTTGTTCGTCGATAAAGCTTCCTTAGCTAGCACCGGGTGGGCAAGCAAAGACAGAGCTCAATATCGTTGAAATAAACGCATTAAGCGCCGAGTAAGAATAACATCGGTAGGAACTGTTCGCGAACGCTTTGCTGAAAACAGAGAAAGAAGAGACCGGCGTTCAGACGGCCGCTTGCTGGGTCGACTCCTTCGAAATAAGAGTAAGATTTATGCGAAATTTTCCTCCCAGCGCTGCGCGCAAGCCAGACATGGGAGTCGGGGGAATGGTGCGCATCGCTACGGCATGCATCAAACTCATTGCGTTTTCCTTAATCCGTCGTCATCAACGACTAGGACAAACAAGTATTGCATGACATGATCGAATTCTACAACTCTCAAGTTACCGAATGGGGGCTATCGATAACCTCAGCTCGATAATTTGATTGTCTTGCAAAAATAGATTAGAGACTTACTCCCTCCGGCATTAAGGGTTTCGCTTTGTAAAACGACATACCGAAAGGTTGGCGTTTTTTTGGGCTCTGACATATTTTCTTTCGTAATGTATAAGTTCCTTGGAAGGATTTGCTCTATTATTGTCGAATATTCGTTATGGAACAACGAAGGAGATGGATCAGTGAAACAACACCAAAATTTTATTGAGAATATTTACAAAGAACTTAAAGATATTTCAAAAATTTATGCTGGCTCTAACGACATATTAGAAAGATTATTGAAGCTTCATGTAAATTGTATAGAAGCCCTCGCTTTGTGTAAGCAGCTTGATTTGATTTCTCAGGTTGAAGGAAAAAAATATTTTGCCTTCTCTTATAACAATAAAATATCAAGAGCTGTAAATCGTAATTTATTTATTATGGAAACGAACGAAATAGAAAAAACTATTAATTTTATTTCCAAGGAGAAACTTACCGAAACCACTCCCGAGAATATAACAAAAGCGTTATATACAATGGCTATTAGTTTTTGCAGTATTATAGATTTGCTTAAAGAAAGGGATCAAAAAACTCCCGGTACGTTTTTTGAAATATTTGCTTGTCATTGGTTTTCGAGAATGCTCCAGATCCATCCTAAGAAAGAGATCGATGTATTGAATCTTGATAAGGAGACAAAGTTACCGACAGATTATATTTTTGATCTAGGAAAAAATCGACCTAAAATCCATCTCCCTATTAAAACATCGACTCGAGAACGAGTTATTCAGGTTTGGGCGCACCAACGCGTGTTAGATGGCGTTTACGGTGTCGGGAGATTTTTAGGAATGTGCGTTTGTTTATCGGAAACCAAAGTGGACAAAAAGAAATTGGAGGTTGTAGAGATCTGTTTGCCTGAACAATGGCAAGTTTATCAAATGTTCATTGCTCAAATGAAGCGAATATATTATTTGGACGTGCCTAATAGGTACCAGGTATTGAACGATGTATTTCCACCAATTAACGTTAGACCATATGGCGATTTTTTTTATGAAGTGCAGAAGATAGAACAGGGGAATTATGTATTGTAATATTTTGAAAGAAAAAGGATTGTAACGAAAAATCGTATTCGTTATAATCCTTAATTAATTTCTCATTGGGCTGCAGTTAATAATTCAATCAACTCATTACCTGACTCATTCATACTGTCTTCAATTTCTAAACACTTAATAATTTCTAAACCGATCGCCTTGGCGAGTAGGGGAGGAACAGCATTTCCTATTTGGTGTCTAACATCATGTTTCGTACCGTAAAATCTATATGAGTCTGGAAAACCTTGAAGTCTTGCAGCCTCTCGCGGGGTTAAAGGTCGATTATAAAGAGGGTGACCATAGCGTCCCCTTGTAAAACTATCGAAACCTCCTGTTATAGTCGGCGCTTGTCCGTCCCAACGTAACCGTCCGTAAACGTCAGGCCATCCGCCTTTAGTCGTATCCGCATTTTTGTGACACTCCAATCTAAATTCTTCCGGTATGTCTTTCCAACCGCCGCCCTGCGGTACGAATGAAAATCTTTTAATGTTAATTTCGCTTACGTTTGCCCTTTGATGATTGGGAAAGTACGGATGCTCCTCTTTTGGGCTTTCCGGCGGTTCAGGCAAACCTCCAAGTATTTCTCCAACAGTCTTCCATTTAGTTACAGTTGGTTCGGGGATTTTAAATGGAGTTTTTATACTTGAATGTTTACCTATTATAATAAATCTTTCTCTTGTTTGAGCCAAACCGTAGTCTGCTGAATTATAGAAATGCGGATATAAAATATAGTCTTTGAGCAGGTTTTCAATCTCGCTAATAAATTCTTTCCCGCGCTTTTGTCCCAGCATCGATACGTTTTCGAGCATAAAGAAGCGAGGGGTAATTTCCTTAACTATACGCGCATATTCCAAAACAAGTTTATTCCTCTCGTCTCCTAAATGAGCCCCTCTTTTTTGTTTGGAAAAACCTTGACATGGGGGCCCCCCGGCAAACAAATCTAGATTTTTATCGTGTAATCCTGCAATTTTTAAAAGATCATCTCCTTTTAATTTAGTGATATCGGCAGTAAAACAATTTTTGGACAAATTCATTTGATACGTTAATACAGCAGGCTCGTTAATATCAAATGCTGTGGCGATCTTAAAGCCAGCATTATGTAGTCCCAGTCCTAAGCCTCCTGCACCGCAAAAAGATTCTATAGAAGAGTATTTCCTATTCACGTTGAATTACCTCCATTTCCCTTCGAATTTAGGTAATTTTGTAACTAATTCAATTATAGAACAAATGTTCCCTGATTTCTACCTAAATCTAAAATTTTATAATGACATAATTACTTCTTATTTTATACCGCTATTTTTTAGTAAAAAATAATAATATGTTATTTGATTATACAATTAAATTAGCTTTAGCGAAAAGTGTCCTATTGAGAAAGGTGTTCTCGGAGAGTTTCTTTATGTCAATATATTAGTCTTTAATTTTTCAAAAAATAAACGATCTTAATTTCTAGCTTGTCTATTTCCTTCAATTCGCATCCCCAAATTGTAAGAATATCCCAACCTAGTTTTTTTAGCGTTTCTACGTTTTTTAAGTCTCTCTGCTGATTTTTTATAATTTTATCTTGCCAATATTGGCGATTAGATTTAGGTAATCTTCCTTTTTGACAATTTTCATGCCCATGCCAGAAACAACCATGGACAAATATAATTTTTTATATTTGGGAAGCACAATATCAGGTTTTCCGGGTAAATCTTTTCGATGCAGTCTAAATCTATAATTAAGTCTATGAAGCATTTTTCTTATTGTTATTTCCAAACTAGTATTTTTGGAACTAACTTTACTCATAATTTCGCTGCGTTTTTCTTTCGAATATTTATCCATGCTTTAATCACTCTCCTAATATAATAATAATCCTTTTTCAATGCTTTCCCAATGAGAATAAGTTCCAAAATATTGATTTGAAACATCGTAATAGAGAGGATTTTCCAATATTATGTCGAAGTCAATCATATCGTGACTTATTTCCTAATTCGTTAGAGGTGTACAGATGTTAAATAAACCGATTGCAATAGATTTGTTTGCAGGCGCCGGGGGATTAACCCTTGGTTTTGAAATGGCCGGTTTTTCAGTTAAAGGTTCGATAGAACTTGACGATCATGCCTGCGATGCTCACAAGAAGAATTTCCCTGATTGTAGAGTAATTAAGAAAGATATAACTTCGTTAAATGGCAATGAAATTCTAAAAGAACTTAAAATCGCCGGGGAACAAGTAGATGTCGTTATCGGAGGTCCTCCTTGCCAAGGGTTTTCGTTAGCCGGGAAAAGAGCCTCCGACGATATAAGAAACGAATTATTAAATGAATATGCTCGCATCGTATTAGAGATTTTGCCCAGATTTTTCGTTATGGAGAATGTTAAAGGTCTGCTCTCGTATAAATCCGGTGATGTATTAGCCTAAATTTCGAAAGTACCGTTCATTGAAAACATAAAAAAGTGCCCAAATCTTTGGTAGAATGGTGTTTGTCGAGAACACTACACCCAAAGAGAGGAGCACCTTTTAGGTGAAGTCTACCACACCCA